>QHSM01000224.1 GCA_003221595.1 Candidatus Rokuibacteriota bacterium
CTCGGAGCCCGACCTGCACCACGCCGAGAAGGCGATCGGGCAGCTCGACTTCCTCGTCGCCCAGGACCTTTTCATGCACGAGACGGCCGAGCGCGCGAACGTATTCCTGCCGGCGGCCGCGTTCGCGGAGAAGGAAGGGACGTTCACCAACTCGGAGCGCCGGGTGCAGCGAGTGCGCCAGGCGCTCGCGCCGCCGGGACAGGCGATGCCCGACTGGTGGATCACCTCCGAGCTGGCCAAGCGCGTGGCGAAGAAGCTGGGCGTGGACGTCAGCGGGCAGTTCGACTATGCGGGTCCGGCGCAGATCTTCGACGAGATGGCGCGGTTGACGCCGTTCCTGGGTGGGCTCTCCCACGCCCGGCTCGACCGCGAAGGCGGCCTGCAGTGGCCGTGTCCCGCCCCCGATCACCCGGGCACGCCGTTTCTCTACGGCGAGACCTTCCCGCTCGGCCGGGCGCGCTTCATTCCCGCGCGGGAGACGGTTCCGGCCGCCGAGCTACCGGACCGCGAGTTTCCGTTCGTCCTGAACACCGGGCGCCTGCTCTACCACTGGCACGGCGGGACGCTGACCCGGCGGGTGCAGGGGCTGCTCGAGCTGGCGCCGCGCCTCGAGGTCGCGATTCATCCGAGCGACGCGCGGCGCCTCGGCGTGGACACGGGCTCCCGCGTCCGCCTGGTCTCGCGCCGCGGCGAGCTCGACGGCTACGCGCGCGTCACCGAGTCGGTGCGCGCCGGCGCCGTCTTCGTCCCGTTCGTCAAGCTCGAGCAGTCGGCGGCCAACTTCCTGACCAACTCGG
>QHSM01000225.1 GCA_003221595.1 Candidatus Rokuibacteriota bacterium
GTCGATCGAGACCCTCATCGTGCGGGTGCACACCGACGAGGGGATCGTCGGCATCGGCGAGACCCAGGCGTGGCGCCGGCAGGGCAGCGCCGAGCTCATCTGGAACCTCGTGCGCACGGTCAAGGACGAGTTCGAGCCGCGGCTGGCGGGCCGCTCGCCGTTCGACATCGGCGGCATCTTGAAGACGCTCGACGAGGCGCTCTACAACACGCTCTACGCCCAGGCTGCGGTGGCCGACGCGCTGTACGACATCGCCGGCAAGGCGGTGGGGCTCCCCGTCCACAAGCTCCTCGGCGGCGAGTGCCGGGACCGCGTCCGCGTCTCGGGCCTGCTCGCCATGAAGCCGACCGGCGCTGAAATCCTAGAGTCGGCGCAGGCGTTCTACGACCGCGGCTTTCGCCACTTCGGCCTGAAGATCGGCGTCGATCCCAAGCAGGACCTGGCCAACGTCGTCGCGCTGCGCGACCGGTTCGGGGATCAGGTCGTCATCAGAGTGGACGCGAACGGCGCGCTCACGTACGACGAGGCGCTCGCCCTGCTCCGGAAGCTCGAGCCCCACGACATCGACGCGGCCGAGCAGCCGATCGCGATCTGGGACCTCGAGGGGTTGGCGGCCCTGGCCCGGGCGACCTCCATCCCGATCATGGCGGACGAGTCGGTCTCGACCGACCATTCGCTGCTCGAGGTGATTCGCCGGCGCGCCGCGACCGTGGTGCAGACCAAGATCGCCAAGAACGGCGGGATGTATCGCGTCTGGCGGCTCTGGGCGCTGGCGAGCGCCGCCGGGATGCGCATCTATCCCGGGAATCACCCCAGCACGAGCGTCGCGACGGCGGCGGTCGCGCAGCTCTGCGCGGCCTGGCCCGGCCCCCTCATGGAGGGCGTGTTCGCGGTCGGGGTCAGCGGAGCGCTGGCCGCGGACATCGTGACCGAGCCCCTCGCGCCCGTGAACGGCGAGATCCGAGTTCCGACACGGCCGGGGCTCGGCGTCGAGCTGGACCCCGCCGCGATCGAGCGCTTCCGCATCGACCGGTAGCCCCGACCCGGCCGCCCACTCACCTCATCGAAGCGTCGTCGTCAGGAACGGGTCCACCGCCTGGACGAATGCCTTCGGATTGTCCAGCACCAGGTGGTGGTAGCTCCGGGGAATCTCCGCGTACGTCGCGCCGGGGATCGCCGCGCGCAGCTTGTCGGCCATCTCGCGCGTGAAATTCGGGCTCAGCTCGCCCCGGACGACCAGGGTCGGCGCCGTGATCCGATCGACCAGCGCCCATGCGTCGACGGGCTGGCGCTGACCGTTGCTGGCGGGGTCGAAGCGGTAGACCCACCGCCCGTCGCGCTCGACGACACCCGACCGTCCCAGATGCGTGAGAAGCGCCGGATCGGCCACCGTCTCGCGGGGGAGCAGGCGAAACGACGCGGCGGCGGCCTCGAGCGTCGGGTACGGCCGCAGGGTAACCATGCCCCGCGTGCGCAGCCGGTCGAGCCGATCGACCGGAATCGAGGGGCGTGAGTCGACGATGACCAGGGCACTCACACGCTCAGGATGCCAGGCCGAGAAGGACATGGCGTTGTGGCCGCCCATCGAGTGGCCGACCAGCGCCACCCGCCGCCAGCCGAAGGCGTCGAGGACGCCCAGCAGGTCGGCGGCGAAGTTCTCGGTCGCGTAGGCCGGCGGCCGCGCCCACTCGCTCTCGCCGTGGCCGCGCTGATCGAGCGCGATCATGTGGAACCGGCCGACGAGCGCGGGCGTGACGTGATCGAACCAGTGGGCGTGAGCCGAGCCGCCGTGCAGGAAGCAGACGACCGGACGACCCGGCGCTTTCCACTCGAGAAAGCTCAGTCGCAGCCCGTTGACGTCGACTGAACCTCGGCGCGCGCTACCGCATCCAAAGTGTGTAGTCGTCGATGACATGCAAGGAATTGTATCCGCAAACGGTCTTCTCATTGTTGCGATTCTGAGCGGCTACGCACTCCTGTCGCCGTCGGAACTCGCCCGCGCGACGACCGTGGCTCGACCTCTACCAGTGCCAACGCCTGGTCCAGTCTCGGATTACGTCGGGCGGCCGGTCGAGCGCGCCCCCGAGGCGCCGCGCGTCACCTGGCCGAAAACGATCACTGGTCAGATCCTTGACGCGAACCGCAGCCCGCTCGAGGGGGCGTCCGTCGTCATCGGCGGCGTCGAGCACCTGACGAACGCCGAGGGACGGTTCACGATCGAGGGCCATCCGCCCGACGCGAGCATGCTGGTCAAGCGGCCGGGGTTCGCGCGGATGAAGCTGTCGCCGACCCGCGACGCGATCGAGCTCGTCATGCAGCCGCAGCTCGTGAAGGCCGCGTACCTCACGTACTTCGGCATCGGCGACAAGGGCATCCGCGGCCGCGTCCTCGACCTGGCCGCGCGGACCGAGCTGAACGCGGTCGTGATCGACGTGAAGGGCGATCGCGGCTGGATCGTCTACCGTACCGAGGTCCCGGAGGCGCTGGCGGTCGGCGCCCAGGGCCCCGCCACCCTCAAGGACTTCGACGGTCTCATGGCCGATCTGAAGTCGCGTGGCATCTACACCATCGCGCGCATCGTGACCTTCAAGGACAACGTCCTCGCCAACGGCCGGCCCGACCTCGCCATCATCGACACCCGCACCGGCCGGCCCTGGATCGACAACGAGAAGCTCGCCTGGGTCGACCCATTCCGCGAGGAGGTCTGGCGCTACAACGTCGCGATCGCGCGCGAGGCGGCCAGCAAGGGATTCGACGAGATCCAGTTCGACTACGTCCGCTTCCCCACCGACGGCAAGCTGGGCGCCGCGAAGTATTCGTCGCCGAACAACAAGACCACGCGGCTGCCCGCCATCGCCGGCTTCCTCGGCAAGGCGCGTCGTGAGCTGGGGCCGCTGGGGGTGTTCGTCGCCGCCGACGTCTTCGGCTACACGGCGTTCAACGATAACGACACCGACATCGGCCAGCGCATCGAGGAGCTCGCGCCGCACCTCGACTATCTCTGCCCGATGGTCTATCCCTCCGGCTATCACGTGGGGATCCCGGGGTTCCGTAACCCGGTCCAGAACCCCTACGAGGTGGTCCGCGAGAGCGTGCGGCTGATTCAGCACCGCGCCTCCCAGCACCGCGTGCGCGTGCGGCCGTGGCTGCAGGACTTCAAGGACTACGCGTTCGACCGGCGGATCTTCGGTGTGACCGAGGTCCGCGCGCAGATCAAGGGAGCCGACGACGCCGGGGCGGTCGGCTGGATGCTGTGGAACCCCCGGAACGACTACACCGCCAGCGCGCTAAGGCAGAAAGAGGCCTCCGGGACCAAGTGAAAATTTTGCTGGTACTGTCATTGATTCTGACGGCGGCACTGTTGCTCATTTCATATACAGGCGCGGCCGACCTCATCCCCAACGAGCTCGGCCGCGTGATGATTCTCGAGTACCACAAGATCGACTACCCCGAGGAGCGCTGGACGCGAACTCCCGAGAACTTCCGGCGCGACCTGGAGACGCTCTACGCGAAGGGGTACCGGCTGATCAACCTGGGTGACCTGCTCGATCGGCGCATCCAGGTCCCGGCCGGGACGACGCCGGTCGTCCTCACGTTCGACGACTCCTCACCGGGTCAGTTCCGCTACGTCGAGGCGAACGGCAGCGTCCAGATCGACCCGAAGTCCGCCATCGGCGTCCTCGAGGCGTTCATCGCCGAGAAGCCCGATTTCGGCCGGGGCGGCACGTTCTACGTCCTGCCGGGCGCCTCCAAGCCGAACCGGCTCTTCAACCAGCCCGAGTACGAGGGGCGAAAGCTCCAGTACCTGGTGAGCCACGGCTACGAGATCGGCAATCACACGCTCTGGCACGCGAACCTCGCCAAGTACCCGGAGGCCACGGTGCGCGCTCAGGTGGCCGAGGCCCAGGTGTGGATCCAGCGCCATGTCCCCGATTACAAGACGCGCAGCATCGCGCTGCCACACGGGGTCTACCCGGCGGACGTGAGCTGGGTGCTGCACGGCTCCGCGAAGGGCACGACCTACAACCATGACGCCGTGCTGATGGTCGCCGGCGGCCCCGCGCCGTCGCCGTTCTCGCGCACGTTCGATCCGGTGCGCCTGCCGCGCATCCAGGCGGTCGAGCGCGACCTCGCGTACTGGCTCAACTACTTCGACAAGAACCCCAACGAGCGCTTCGTGAGCGACGGCGACGCCAACTCCGTGACGGTCCCGGCCGCCAGCCGCGACCGCCTCCGCGCCGAGCTCCGCCCCCTCCGAGTCGTCGAACGCTAGTCAGCGCCTGCCGCGCCCGCCGCGAGTCGTCGCCCCAGACGGGGCTACGCTCGCGCGCGCGTGGAAGCCGCCGCGCCCGCGCCATTCTCCGAAGCGTCAAAGACTCAGCGGCACGCGAGGAGCGGGCTGCGGCGGGTGGGGCGTGGCGGGGTCGGTGAGGGGTCGAAAGGACCCGTTCCCGAAGAGCGGCGGCGGGAGTCGCGCGCCCGGATGGAGCCCAGCCGCAAACGAGCAGCGAAAGCGCGCCGCGTGGTCCGTCGACCCCTCACCGACCCCGCCGCGCCCCACCCGACGCAGCCGGTCGCCCCGCGCCAGGGCTGGAGTGTCTAGCGATACATGAGATACGACGCGCGACGCTTCAAGAAGCTGGCGCGATCCATTTCAGCCCAGGCGACGACGCGGTCCAGAACTTCTCCCCTGAGAAAAGCCCACATCGTGGACCGGTTCATCAGGAGGTTCTGGATGTTCTCGGGCCTGAACTGGTCGCGGTGACGCTCGCGTAGGGCTCTCGCCAGCCCAAACGCCACCGTCACCGGGCGGATCGCCTCCCGGTCGGTCACCACCAGTCGAACGCCCGCGCAGAGCACGCTGGCGTACACGTCGCTCGTCGGCGTGAACCAGATGGGCTCGAAGGTCACGCCGCGGAGTCCTTGCCGGTTGAGCACCTCGGCCAGCCCTCGAGGCTCGATCCACGGCGCCCCTACGACCTCGAAGGGCATGTCCGTGCCGCGGCCCACCGAGAGGTTCGTCGCCTCGAGAAGCCCGACGCCCGAGTAGAGAAGCGCCTGGGTGACCGAGCGGATGTTCGGCGACGGATTGACCCAGGGCAGGCCGGTCTCGTCGAACCAGCGCTCGCGCTGCCAGCCGACCAGCGGCACGACCGTGAGCGAGACGGGAATCTTGCGCTCGGCGGCGGCCAGCCGGCCGAACTCGCCGATCGTGAGCCCGGTCCGCACGGGGATGGTGTGCGGGCTGGTGAACGAATACAGATCGGGATCCATCAGCGGCCCCTCGACCACGCGCCCCGTGATCGGATTGGGCCGGTCGAGCACGAGCACGGGGATCCGCTGCCTGGCCGCTTCCTCCATCACGTAGATCAGCGTGGTGAGGTACGTGTAGTAGCGGGCGCCGACGTCCTGGACGTCGAAGACCACCAGCGTGACGTCCTTGAGCATCGCCGGCGACGGGCGCCGGGTGGCGCCGTAGAGGCTCCAGATCGGTCGGCCGGTCGCGGCGTCGAACCCGTTCGGAACGTCGGTGTTGGCCTCGCCCGTGATGCCGTGCTCGGGGGAGAAGATGGCATGCAGCTTGACCCCCGGCGCATTGGCGATGAGATCGATCGCGCGCCGACCGCGCGAGTCGATTCCGGTCTGGTTGGTGACGAGACCGACCGAATGTCCCGCGAGCATCGAGAATCGCTGGTCGACGAGCACGTCGAGCCCCGTGAGGACACGGTCGGGCAACACGATCGTCTCGGGCAGGCGGCTGTCGGTGACCGGCCCGTCCGCCGCCGGGCCGCTCGTGGGACCGGGATCGGCAATGACCGGCGGCTGGAAGAGCTGAGCGCCGGCCGCGGCCGCGAGGCGCACTCGGAGATCGCGGATCTTCGCGGCGCCGCCGCCGTTGGGATGCACGCGGTTGGACAAAACGATCTGGTAGCTCTTCGTCGGCGGGTCGATCCACACCGAGGTTCCGGTGAAGCCCGTATGGCCGACCGAGCCCTCGGGGAAGAACGGCGCGATCGGGCGCGAGTACGACGAGGCGGCGTCCCAGCCGAGCGTGCGCGTCCCGCGGCTGTCGGGCGCCAGCTCCCACATGGCGCGCACCGTGGCGGCCTCGAGAATGCGCTGCCCGTCGAGCGTGCCGCCGTTCAACAGCATCCGGCAGATCCGCGCGAGGTCGGCGGCGGTCGAGAAGATCCCGGCATGACCGGCGACGCCGCCGAGCAGGCGCGCCCGCGGGTCGTGCGCCTCCCCGCGCAGCAGATGACCGTTCGCGAATTCGGTCGGGGCGACGCGGGTCATCGTGCTCGCCCGCGGCTGAAAGGTCGTGTCCGTGAGGCCGAGCGGGCGGAACAGCACGCGGTTCAGGTAGCGATCGAGCGGCGCGCCATCGACCCGGCGGACGACCTCACCGAGGAGGATGAACCCGGTATCGCTGTACTGGAAGGCGGAGCCCGGGGCATACTCGAGCGGCAGCTTGGCGATCTCGCGCACCGCCGTCGGGAAGCCCGAGGCCACCGCCGAGTTCGGCGGGTACGCCACGAGCCCGGCGGTATGGGTGAGGAGCCTCCGGATCGTGATCTCGTCGAACTGCTTGCCCCGGAACTCTCTCAGATACCGCCCGAGCGGAGCGTCGAGCGAGATCGCGCCGTGCTCGACGAGCGACATGACGGCGATGGTCGTGCCCACGGGCTTCGTGAGGGAGGCGATGTCGAAGATGGTGTCGAGGGTCATCGGGACCTGGTTCGGGACCAGGCGGCGCGACCCATAGGCGCGCTGGAGCAGAATGTCGTCGCCGCGGCCGACGAGGACCACCACACCGGGGATCTCGCCGCTGTTGACTGCCTCGTTCACGGCGTCGTCGATTCCGGAAAAATTGAGCGTTCCAGAAACGTCGCTCGGAGGAGCCAGGGCCGACGCGGGAAGCGCGAGCAGGGCGAGCAGGGTGATCCCGACGACGCGCGCAGCGAGCACGTTAGAATCTTAGCATTGCGAGCGCGAGATTCATGACACCAGACTCATTTTTCGGCACCTCGCTGCGCCGCGACCCGAATCAGCCGGCCGCGCTGAGTGACCGCATCGACGCGCAGCTCCGCGAGCGCCTCGAAGAGGCGGTCGATTTCGTCTGCCTCGGCGCGCTCGTCGAGCGACGCCGCGCCCTCGGCTTGCCGACGCCGCGCGCCGACAGCGCGAGTGACCGCGCCGAGTTCACGCAGGGCGTGCACGCGTTCCTCGCCGAGCTAAAGGCGGCGATTGCGCCCGGCCTCGACGAAGGGCAGCGGCGCAAGGTGGCCGCGGCCGAGCAGGCGCCAGGCGACGAGATGCACCGGCTGCTCGGGGTGCACGTCGTGCTGGCCCGGGAGCTGCCGGACTACTGGCAGCGCTTCGAGACGACCCGCACGACCTATACCGCCGCGCGCGTCACCTCAGGCCGCGAGCGCGGTGGACTGCTCGGCCGGCTCTTCGGCCGCGACTGAGCGCCAGGCCCCCAGCGCCCACAGATTCTCCAGATCTTCCAGCGCCCGGCGCCACCGGCCGTAGCCATCGAGCAGGGTCTCGCGCGCGGCCGCCAGCTTGGCGTCGGCGTCGTCCAGCTTCCCCTTCAGCCCCGGATGGGCCGCGCGGATACCGTCGAAGCCGCCCTCGGGCAGAGACGCCGCGAGGCGATCGAGAAGCCCCGTCAGATCCTGAATCAAGACACGCTCTACCGGGTTCATCGAAGCCACCTCCAT
>QHSM01000226.1 GCA_003221595.1 Candidatus Rokuibacteriota bacterium
TCCTGCCGCCCGCCGATGCGCCGGGCGCCGAGCAGCAGGCGGCGCTGAACAAGCTCGCGGCCAATCTGGGGGCGGACGTCGCGCTGTTCGCCGCGGATCGCACGCGGCTGGCCGCCGTCGGCGATCCGCTGCCCGCGCCGGACACGGGTCGCGAGCGCAGCGGCTGGTTGCGCCGCTGGGGCGGCCCGCCCGCCGGCGCGATCCACCTGCCGGACGGCCGATGGCTCGTCGCGCGCGCTCGGCATGACCGTCACCGTCCGGTCTTCGGCCTGTTCTTCGTGCTCGCGCTCGTCGCGATCGCCGTCGGAGTGGGCGCCTATCCGGTGGTGCGTCGGTTGACCGCGCGGCTCGAACGGCTGCAGGCGGGCGTCGAGTTGCTGGGCGCCGGAGACCTCTCGGCGCGGGTGAAGGTGGAGGGACGCGACGAGGTGGCGCAGCTTGCCCGTAGCTTCAACCGCGCCGCCGGGCGAATCGAGGAGCTGGTCGGCGCCCACAAGTCGCTCCTGGCCAATGCCTCCCACGAGCTGCGTACGCCGCTGGCCCGGATCCGCATGGCGGTCGAGCTTCTGAAGGAGAACGCCGACCCCCGGCGCAAGCGCGAGCTCGAGCAGGACATCGTCGAGCTCGACGCCTTGATCGACGAGATTCTGACGGCCAGTCGCCTCGACGCGATCGGCGACCCGGGAGCGAACGAGGAGGTCGATCTGCTCGCGCTCGCGAGTGAGGAGTGCGCGCGCTACGAGGAGGCGCAGCTGGCCGGCGAGCCGGTGACGGTGCGCGGCGATCCTCGACTGCTGCGGCGCCTGATCCGGAATCTCCTGGAGAACGCTCGGCGGCACGGCGCGCCGCCCGTCGAGGTGCGGGTGAGCCGCGCCGGGAGTGGGGCCGAGCTACGCGTCAGCGATCACGGGCCCGGGATTCCCGACGCCGAGCGCGAGGGGGTGTTCCAGCCCTTTCATCGATTTGCCGGCAGCGGCGAGCGCGCCGGGGCCGGGCTGGGGCTGGCGCTGGTTCGTCAGATCGCGCGGCGCCACGGCGGCGACGCGCGCTACGTTGCGGGCGCGCCGTCCGGAGGCAGCTTTGTCGTGACGCTCCACACCGCGTAGAGCGGATCGCTGGAGCCCCCGGGCGATCGGTCCTCGACCGTTGGGTCCTTCCATCCTCCGGCGGCCTCGAAGTAGGAGCGCACGAGCATCATGTGATGCTGGTCGGTGGAATCGAGCCAGACCGCGACCGCCTTGGTGGGGAAGCACCGGTTCGAGAACGACACCACGAACGGCGATCCCGGCCTGAGCACCCGGCGGACTTCGCGGAACACCCGCAGCGGGTGGATCACGTACTGGATCGAGACGGCGCACATGGCGCCGTCGAACTCGCCGGAGCCGAAGGGGAGCCGCGGGTGGCGATTCACGTCGTGGACCACGTGGCTCGTGAGCTGAGGGTTGTCCGCCATCTCTTCCGCGTTCAGTCCGAGCCCCACGACCTCGCGGGCCGTGAAGCCCGACGGGAGATGACTGCGCCAGCTGCTCATCAGGTCGAGCAGGCGTCCTCCCGTGGGCAGCACCTCCGCGTACAGACGCCCCAGCGCCGCGATGGCGCCGTCGTCGATGTGGACGACGCGCCGGGGGAACGAGTAGAAGCGATCGTCGGGCGACTCGTCCTCGCGTGTGTAGGCGACCGGTGAGAGCAGGCCGTCTCCCGCTCGATCCGGCCCCGCCTCGCGGCTCGCGGCATCACCGTGAATGTCGGTCATGGCCTTCTCTCCGCGCAGCAGTATAGATGCCGTCGCCGGGCGGCTGCGCGACGATTGCACGCCATGACGTCGAGCCGGTGGCCGGCGGCTCAGATCCGGAAGAACTTGACGAGCGTGTCGTACGTCTCGTTGGGCGCCTGCTCGGCGGGATAGTGCCCGCACGGCAAGGCGACGCAGGCGACCAGATTCGTGACGTAGCGCGACCAGGCCTCCTCGTAGCTGTAGAACTTCGAGGTGTGGCTCTGGCCGCCGACGATCACCAGCACCGGACAGGTGATGCGGCGGCCGGCCGCGAGATCCGCGGCGTCCATCTCGTAGTCGATCGTGGCGCCGGCGCGATAGTCCTCGCAGACGCCGTGAATGTTCTCGGGCGTGCAGCAGCGGATGTACTCCCTGAGCGCCTCGTCGCTGATCCCGCCCTTGCCCATTCCCTGGGAGCCGAGCTTGAGCCGGATGTAGTACTCCTCCTTGCCGGCGAGCAGCCGCTCGGGGAAGTCGTAGGGCTGCGCCATGAACGCCCAGTGATAGCTGTTGAGCGCCCAGGCGCGGTTGACGTTGGTCCAGACGTGATGCGTGGGCAGGATGTCGATGGAGCAGAACCGGAGCACGGCGTCGGGATGATCGAGCGCCATGCGATAGCCCGTGCGCGCGCCGCGGTCGTGGCCGGCCACCATGAACCGCTCGAAGCCGAGGTGGCGCATGACGTCGACCTGATCCTGCGCCATGCGCCGGAACGAGTAGTTGCTGTGGTCCGCCAGGCCCCGGGGCTTGCCGCTGTCGCCGTAGCCGCGCAGGTCCGTCGCGACCACGGTGAAGTCGCTCGCCAGCCGCGGCGCGATGAGGCGCCAGTGGATGTGCGTCAGGGGATTGCCGTGGAGCAGGAGCAGGGGCGGGCCCGCGCCGCCCACCACGCCGTGAATCGAGACTTGCGGGTCGCTGGTCTGGACGTCGAAACGGCGGAAGCTTTCGTACATCGCTCGCTCCTGTCGGTCAGTCGACGGTGACGGGCTTGATTTCGCGCAGGCGCGGGAGCACTTCCTTCGAGAAGAGCCGGATGCTCTTCTCCGACTCCGCGTGGGTCATGAAGCCCGAGCGGCCGACCAGGCTCAGGTGGCCGAAGCCGCCGACCTTGTCATAGAACTCCATTACCTGCCGGTAGACGGAATCGGGATTGCCCACGAACAGGATGCCCTGTGCCATCGCCTGCTCCGCGGTGATCGACGTGAGCCGCGCGGCGTTCTGGCCGGCGGTGAGGACGGCACCCGGCGCGGCGGCGGCCGGCGGCGCCGTGCGATACAGCTGTGGCGCGGCCTGCGGCGGCGAGCTGCCCGGCAGGAAGCGGGAGTACTGGGGCGCCGACTTGAGGCTGGTGTGCAGGAACCAGAGGAGCTTGCTCCCGACGCGCACGCCTTCCTCGTCGGTATCGCCGACGTAGACGAAGGCCGCGTAGGCGAAGTTGTCGGTGGTCACCTTGGGCAGGCCGGCCTCGGCGCGCGCCTTGCGATGCGCCGCGTACGCCCGCTTCGTCCCCTCGGGGCCGCGCAGGACCAGCACGTGCACCATGCCGCGACGGCCCACCTCGGCGGCGGTCTCCGGATCGCCGGTGGCCGACCACATCCGCGGATGCGGCTGCTGCCATGGGCGCGGCCAGATGTTCACGTGGCGGTGCGTGAAGTGCTTGCCCTCCCAGCTGAAGGGCCCGTCCTGGTGGGAGAGCGCCTTTTTGGTGAGGTCGATCGCCTCCCAGTAGCGCTCGACGTTGGTCACCGGGTTAGCGTTGTTCGACGCCATCTCGGAGCCGCCCGATTTCACGAAGCCGATCTCGAGACGCCCGCGCGAGATGACGTCGGCGGTGGCGTATTCCTCGGCGACGCGGACCGGATCCTTGCGCAGCGAGATCAGGGTGCCGAGACTCAGAATGCGGACCTGGCGCGTCTGGCGCGCCAGGATGCCGACGAGCAGCGGGTTGGCGCCGAGCAGCGAGTTGACGCCGGCGTGATGCTCGACCGCCAGCACGTTCATCCCGAGGTCGTCGCACAGCAGGAACTCGTCGATGACCTCCTCGAACAGGTCGGCCGCGATCTTCGGGTCACAGTACCGGTTCGGAAGGCTGGCGCGGACGGAGTCCGCCGCGTTGAGAACGTCCGGCGGAACGAACGGGTACGGGACCTCGCACTGCCACCAGGCGTCC
>QHSM01000227.1 GCA_003221595.1 Candidatus Rokuibacteriota bacterium
GATGCCGACCGGGCGCGATCACCTCACGGCGGCGGCCTTCCAGGGGCGGCTCTGGGCGATCGGCGGGCGCACGTCGTTCATGGGCACGCAGTACACGACCGTCGAGATCTACGACCCGGCGACCGACGCGTGGTCCGCCGGCCTGCCCCTTCCCGTCGGCCGCGGCGGGCTGGCCGCGGCCGCTCTGGGCGATCGACTCTTCGTCTTCGGCGGCGAGGCGCCGTTCCGCATCTTCAGCGCAAACGAGATGTACGAGGTGGCCGGCCAGCGCTGGATCGGGAAGGACCCGATGCGCACGCCCCGTCACGGCATCGGCGCCGCGGTGGTCGGCAACCGGATCTACGTCCCCGGCGGAGCCACCCAGCCCGGCCTCGGCGCCACGAACGTCAACG
>QHSM01000228.1 GCA_003221595.1 Candidatus Rokuibacteriota bacterium
AGCCGGTCCGGCGACGCGGCGGTCGACCGTCTCCTGGCCACCGGCGTCGAGCAGATGAGTGCCCGGGAGGGCGAGCTCGCCGCGCAAACGTTCACCGAGGTCATCCGTCGCCGGCCGGATTTCGCGGAGGGATGGAACAAGCGGGCGACGGTGTACTACCTCATGGGTGAGTACCAGAAATCGCTCGCCGACTGCGACGAGGTCATGAAGCGCAACCCGTATCACTTCGGCGCGCTGAGCGGCTACGGAATGATCTACCTGCAGCTCGACCAGCCGGCGAAGGCGCTCGACTATTTCCAGCGGGCGCTGCAGGTCAACCCGAACCTCGAATCGATCCACCAGACGGTCGAGATGCTCAAACCGCTGCTGATCCAGCGCCGAAAGGACACCATCTGATGATCGACGCCCTCAAGAAGATCTCGAGCCCCAGCGTGGCCAACGCGATCGAAACCTTCAACGTCCGCCCCCGCAACCAGGGCAACATGTCGTCCGAGATCCGGACTCTCTTCCCCGAGCTCGGGCCCCTGGTCGGCTATGCCGTGACCGCAGTAATCCGGGCCGAGCCGCAGCCCCTGGAGGGCCATCGCGCCACCACGTTCGGATGGTGGGACTACGTCCTCTCGATCCCGGCGCCGCGCGTCATCGTCGTTCACGACCTCGACGAGCCGCGGGGCCAGGGCGCCCAGTGGGGCGAGGTGCAAGCGAACATCCATCGCGCTCTCGGCTGCGCGGGCGTCATCACCGACGGCTCCGTCCGCGACCTGGACGAGGTGAAGTCGCTCGGCTTTCAGTTCGCCGCCGCGCACATCTCGGTCTCTCACGCCTACGTGCACATGGTGGACTTCGGCTTGCCGATCAAGGTCGGCGGACTCTGGGTAAAGCCCGGCGACCTGATCCACGCCGACCAGCACGGCGCCGTGACGATCCCGGCCGAGATCGCGGCCCGGATCCCGGAAGCCGTGGCCAAGGTCGAGGCCGACGAGCGGAAGATCATCTCGGTCTGCCAGTCGCCGACCTTCACGGCCGAGGCGCTCAAGCAGCTCTACAAGCAGATCCGGCCGGGCACGTACTAGGCGGCACCCGATGGCTGCCCACGCGGCGGGCGCGCCGACGCCCCGCCGTCACGTCGTGAAGTCCAACGGAGTCGGGCTCGCTGCCTACGAGTGGCCGGGCGGCGGGCCGGCGGTCATCGCGATCCACGGGCTCACCTCCAACCACACCGCCTGGTACCCGATCGCCGACGTCCTCGCGGGTCGTCACCGGCTCATCGCCCACGACCTCCGGGGACGCGGCGACAGCGAGAAGCCGGACAAGGGCTACAGCCTGGCCGAGCACAGCGCGGACCTGCTCGGGCTCCTGGACCACTTCGGCCTCGAGCGAGCGATCGTCATGGGCCACTCGCTCGGGGCTCACATCGGGGTGCACTTCGCATCCCACCATGGCGATCGTGTGGCGAAGCTGGTCCTGGTCGACGGAGGACTGGACGTCCGGGCCGAGGTGTTCGACTCGATCGCGCCCTCCGTGAACCGGCTCGGCGTCGAGTTCCCCTCGGTGGAGATGTTCCTGGCGATCGTTCAGACGCTTCCGATGTTCGCCGGACGCTGGAACGACCACCTGGCGCGCCACTTCACGTACGACGTCGAGCCGGGGCCCGGAGGCGGTGTGCGCTCGAAGGTCGCCCGGCACTCGATCGAGGAAGAGGTCACGAATCTGCAGCGCACGAGACTCTGGGCCTGGCATCATCGGATCGCGGCGCCGACGCTCCTCTTGCGAGCGCCCGACGGGCTCCTCACCGCCGACGACTGCCTCATGACCCAGGAGGAAGCGGAGGCGATGGCTCACGCCATTCCGGACTGTCGCCTCGTCGTCGTGCCGGGGACGAACCACTACACGATTCTTCTGGGCGACCATCCCCTGGTGCGACGCGAGCTCGCGGCGTTTCTCGCGCCCTAGCGGGCGCGGCGTGCCGGCGGTATGCCAATCACTGCCGGGGGTGTTGACCGACGATCACGCGGCGATGCTGACTTTTCTCCGAAATCGCGCGGGAAGGTAAGCGCTGTTCCTCGGGAGGCATCCCGAGAACTCGGGCAGATGACGCGGGCCGACAAAAAGGGACGCGCCGCCGAGTGCCGTGGCCTCAGCGTGCGCCCTTCAGAGAAGAGCCAAGAGCCTGCTACGCCCCGTTACCGTTGCCGTGACCGTTCGAATGGCTCGCCGAGAGCGGCATACGGAGCCGGCGCACGAGCTCGTAAAGAGCGCTCTTGCCGCCCTGATAGCCGACCTCACGCGCGCGTCGAAGCACATCAGCCCCTGACAGCGCAGGCGTTTCACGCAGCCACGCCTCGATCTGGGGCGCGAACGGAGCTACCGTCGATGGCCGCCCGACACCCCGGTGCTGAAGCCACGGGCGAGGCGTCCCCCCGTTTACCGAGCCGTTGACCTCCGTTCCATTGACCGCCATATGTAAGCCCTCCATGGCATACCGGAAAGAGCAAATCCGGTACCGAAAGGCTCGATGTGGCATTCATTGTTGAATTACAGATACTTACGATGTTAGAGGGCGTGGGCCCCTGGTGAGTTATTGACCAGGTAGATCACTCTCGATCCAGCCACTGATTGACCGACGGGGCGGCCCCCGCCGGGCCTTGTCAAGCCCGGGAAGACTCGTCGCGGCGCAGCTTGTACTCGACCGAGTCCACCAGAGCCTGCCAGGAGGCCTCGATGATGTTGTCGGCCACGCCGACCGTGCCCCAGGTCTCGTCGCCGTCCCCCGAGGTGATGAGCACGCGCGTCTTGGCCGCCGTGCCCTTGGCCTCCTCGAGGATGCGCACCTTGTAGTCGAGGAGCTGCATGCTGCGGAGGTTCGGATAGAACTCTTCCAGGGCCTTGCGCAGAGCGTGGTCGAGGGCGTTGACGGGACCGTTGCCCGACGCGGCCGTGTGCTCCAGGATCCCCTTCACCCGCACTCTCACGGTCGCCTCGGCCACCGGCTCCCGTTCCGAATTCTGCTCCTCGACGATGACCCGGTACGCCTCGAGCGCGAAGTAGGGCCGATGGCGTCCGAGGGCGCGCTCCATCAGGAGCTCGAACGACGCCTCGGCGCCCTCGAACTGGAATCCCTGGTCCTCGAGCGTCTTGAGCTGCTCGAGGATCCGGCGCGAGTCCGGGGTGTCGTGGTCGAGGTCGATCCCGTATTCCCGCGCCTTCCAGAGAATGTTCGACTTGCCCGCCAGCTCCGACACGAGCACCCGCCGGCGGTTGCCCACCGACTCCGGGTCGACGTGCTCGTACGTCTCCGGGTGCTTGAGGACGGCCGACACGTGCATGCCACCCTTGTGGGCGAACGCCGAGTCGCCGACGTACGGCTGCGAGGTCGACACGAGGTTCGCGTTGCCACACCGCTCGCCGAAGCCGTTGAACGTGCCCTGCACCTGGCCGACGCCTTCGGCGACCGCCGCGAGCGAGTTCGCCACGGCGCACTCGGCGTCGTTGTGCACGTGGATGCCGATCGGCGCCCGCACGTGCGATTTGACGGCCCTGATCATCTCGACGAGCTCGACCGGCAGCGTACCGCCGTTGGTGTCGCACAGGACCAGCCAGCTGGCGCCCGCCGCCTCGGCGGCCTTCAGGGTGGCCAGCGCGTAGTCGCGGTTGGCGCGGAAACCGTCGAAGAAGTGCTCGGCGTCGAAGAGCACTTCCTGCATCCGCGGCCGGAGAAACGCGATCGTGTCATCGATCATCGCGAGGTTCTCGGCCAGCGTCGTGCCGAGGGCCTCGGTGACGTGAAAGTCCCACGACTTGCCGACGATCGTCGCCACCGGCGCGCCGGCGTCCAGGAGCGCCCGCATGTTGGCGTCCGACTCGGCGACGCCGCCGGCGCGGCGGGTCATGCTGAACGCGGCGAGCTTGGCGTGCTTGAGCGAGACGTCCTGCATGCGCGCGAAGAAGCGCAAATCTTTTGGATTCGAGCCCGGCCACCCGCCCTCGATGTAGTGGATCCCGAGCGCGTCGAGCCGGGTCGCGAGCCGGACCTTGTCTTCCATGGAGAACGACACCCCTTCGCCCTGGGTGCCGTCGCGGAGCGTGGTGTCGTAGATCTTGATCAGGCGGCGCATCGGAATGCCCCCGATGATGCGCCCGCGCGCGAGGCAGTGTCAAGAATCGCGCGGGTCAGACTACCCCTTGCGCGCGCAGACGCGCGATCGCGGGCTTGCCGAGTCCGACGAGGCGGCGGAGGACCGTGTCGGTGTGCTGCCCGATCAGCGGCGGCGCCGTTGCGGCCTTTCCGGGCGTCGCGTGCAGGCGAACCGGCACGCCCATCACCGTCACCTTGCGCGCGCGGGGGTGCGGCAGCGTCACGATCATGCCCCGCGCCTTCAGGTGCTCGCTCTCGCACACCTCGGCCCCCGACTTGATGAGCCCCGCCGGGATGCCGACCGCCTCGAACTGCTTGACCCAGTCGGCGGCCGCCCGCGTGCCGAGGATCTCGTTCAGGAGCGGAACGAGCGTCGCACGGCTCTGCACTCGCTTGGCCTCGGTGCCGAAGCGCGGGTCCTGCGCGAGCTCGGGACGTCCGAGCGCGCCGCAGCACTTGATCCACAGCGAGTTGTTGGCGACGCCGAGCACGACGAACGCGTCGGCCGCGCGGAACACCTCGTAGGGCACGATCGACGGATGCGCGTTCCCGCGGCGCGTCGGGCGCTGCCCCGTGCCGAAGTAGATCCCGGCTTGATAGGTGAGGAGCGCCGCCATGACGTCGAGCATCGAGATCTCGACCTTCTGGCCGCGGCGGGTGCGCGTTCGCGCGAGCAGCGCCAGGACGACGCCGTGGGCCGCGGACATGCCGGCGACGAGATCGCCCACCGAGTTGCCGACCTTCACCGGGGGGCCGTCCGAGAAGCCGGTGAGGTCCATCACGCCGGACTCGGCCTGGATGACGAGGTCGTAGCCCGCCCGGTGCGCCTCGGGGCCCGACTCGCCGAAGCCGGAAACCGAACAGTACACGAGCCGCGGGTTCAGCCGGGCGAGCGCCTTGTATCCGAAGCCGAGCTTGTCCATCGTTCCCGGCCGGAAGTTCTCGAGGAGCACGTCGCTCTTGCGCGCGAGCGCCTGAAAGATCTTGCGTCCCTCGGGCGCCTTGAGGTTCAGGGTGACGCTCTGCTTGTTGCGGTTGACCGACATGAAGTACGTCGACTCACCCTCGACGAACGGCGGCCAGCTGCGGGTGTCGTCGCCCTTGCCGGGCTCCTCGACCTTGATGACCTCGGCGCCCATGTCGCCGAGCATCATCGCGCAGAAGGGACCGGCGAGAACACGGGTGAGGTCGAGAACGCGGATCCCCGCGAGCGGCGCCTTACTCTTCGTCACGTAGTCGTCCTCTCCAGATGCGCTTGGCCAGGCTTTGCGCGATCGCGTTGACACGCTCGCCGGCGTGGCCGGCGCGGCTCCAGAAGAGCCGCACCCGGTCCATCGCGCTGAGATGCGAGAAGTAGTAAACGTTACCCACGGCCTCGATTGCAACCCGGGAGCCGATTTTGAGCCCCACCGTCTCGGCGCCGTGGCAGATGAACCGGGCACCCCCGACCAACTCGACCAGCGCGATGTGCAGCGGCGATCGAAAGCCTCCGGGCGGCGAGTGCAGCGTGGTGAAGGAGATGATGTCGCCGGCGCCCGCGACCGAGGTCTGCGCCATCTCGACCGGATGACGCGGGCACCACCGCGAGGGCGGCGCGGCGACGAGCCCGCACACCGGACACCGGGAGGCGGCGAGTCTTTCGATCATGGTAGCG
>QHSM01000229.1 GCA_003221595.1 Candidatus Rokuibacteriota bacterium
CGAGCGTGCAAGACGGTCGCGGCCGCGCTCGGCAAGCTATCGCCGCTCTAGACACCAGCGACTAGCTCAGCTGCCCCCGGAACCGCCACGCGCTGAAACCGACGAGCAGGCCGGCTGCTGAACGCTCAGGTCCATCATGGCCGCACTGATCCGCTTGTCGAGGTCGTCGTGGAGGCTGACGAGCGCGGCCCGGGCGGAAATTCTCGTCCGTGAGAAGCCTCCCCAGCGCCCGTTCCACCCCTTGTTGAGTCACCGCCGTCCTCCTCGCTCGCGTCTTGCTGCGACACCTCCCCATTGGCAAGCACCGCGTCAGACTCGGCGAGAGCGAGGAATCACCGGAGTTTCACGCACTTCGGCCCGGAGATCGTCCGGCCGCCCGCTGATCGCACCGCTGTTGCGTGCTCGATTCCACGCAGCGTTACTTGGAACCCGACACCGCGGAGGCTCGTCGCCAGGCACGACATTCTGTGGGTCGACGTCCTCGGGGACCACGACAGATAGACCCGTCCTGACGACACCCGGGCACAACGCGGAAGGAGCCGACGAGAAAAACGCGGCTCGAGCAAAAAAATCGAACGAACCTTCCGGAAATCGCCCGAGACCGCGTTATACTCGGCCTCTCATTACCGTTTTCTCGGGGGTGCCCTGATGGTGTGGAAGCGCGAGGAGCCGGCGCGGCCGACGAGTATGCCGACGAATTCGTCGCAGACTTCGTCCTATTCACCAGTACTGTCTGGTGGCATCGATCTGACTCAGTCTCAGACTCCGACCCAGTCTCAGACTCAGACGCAGAAGGAGCAGAGCGCTATGCACGAAGAGCTGGCGAGCATTGGCAAGAGCATTGTCATCAACGGCGAACTGAGCGGCAGCGAGGACCTCACGATCGAAGGCCGGGTCGACGGCAAGATCGAGCTGCGCGACCACGTGCTGACGGTCGGACCGAACGGGCGCATCAAGGCGCAGGTCTCCGCCAAGGCCGTCGTGGTCCTCGGCCACGTGACGGGCAACCTCACCGCGACCGAGAAGGTCGACATCAAGGAGAACGGCTCGGTCGAAGGCGACATCATCGCGCCCCGCGTCGCGATCGCCGACGGCTCGCACTTCCGCGGCAGCATCGACATGCAGAAGAAGGATCAGCCGGTCTCGGTCGGGCATGCGCTCGGCACCTACAAGTCCGAGAAGTCGGAGAAGTCCGACAAGTCCGAGAAGTCTGACAAGTCCGACAAGTCGTCGGTTCCGGCCTCGACGTCCGTGACCAACGACTACGCGCGCGTCTGAGTTGGCGTTGAACGTCGGTCAACATAACGGCGGGCTCTCGGGACTCGTGTCCCGCTTGGGCCGGCCGGGTGCTCGACCTGAGAATGGGAACGGGTCCGTCGTCGTCGAACCGCGTCCAGCCGCGGCCGTCGGCGACGAGCCCGTCCATTCAAGCAAGACGCTCGCGCAGTTTTTGTCCCTCGTCTTCGCGCGGCCGAAAGCCGAGCTGGTCGACCTCGGCCCGGTGATCGGCTCGAACATCGCCTTCCTGGGCGAGCGCATCGGCTGCAAGATCCACGTGGAAGACCTGTACGCGGATCTCGATCGCCACGCCCAGCAGGGCACCCTCGATCAGTTCGGCGAGTTCCTGGGCGACCGCCTGGCGCTGCGCGTCGGCAGCGTCGACGCCGTGCTGTGCTGGGACATGTTCGACTATCTCGCGCCACCCGCGGCGAGCGTCCTCGCCACCAAGGTGAAGCGGATGCTCCGGCCGCACGGTCTGATGCTGGCCTTCTTCGGCGCCCGCGCGTCGGACGACACGCGCTACACCAAGTACTTCATCGAGGACGAGACGCATCTGCGCTACCGCTTCTACCCCTCAGCGTGCACCCGGCGGTGGGTCCTGCAGAACCGCGACATCAACCACCTCTTCGCGGGGCTCGAGATCTTCGATTCGGTGCTGCTGAAATCAGGCGTCCGGGAGATTCTCTTCCGGAAGCCTATCTAGCCCTCGCCGGTCGCCAGCTTTACGTCCGGCCCGCGAGCTTGCGTCCCTGGTCCAGCACGCCGAACGAACGCGGGGTGCTCGGCATGAGGAACCGGTAGCCGCTCGCGATCAGGCGCTCGATGTTCTTCGCGTCCGGGTGCGGATGGCCGCACGGCACGTTGTGGTCCTTGCAGATCTTGAGAATGCGGTCGATCGCCTCGGCCACCACCGGATGCTCGTACTCGCGCGGGTGGCCGAGCTCCTGGCTCAGGTCCCCTTCGCCGATCAGCACCACGCCGATGCCCTTGACCTGCTCGAGGATGCGCGGCAGGTTCTCGATCGCCTTGGTGTCCTCGCACTGGATGATCGCCAGGATCTCGCCCTGCGGCGCCAGCGGCCACACGTCGGCCCGCGCGTAGTACTCCCCCTGCGTGAGCCCCCAGTAGCGCGCCGCCCGCGTCGGCGCGTCGCCGCGGATGCCGGGTGGATCGTACAGCGGAGCGCCCGGCAGGCGCGGATAGCGGCAGGCGCTGACGGCGTTCCGCGCCTCCTCGACGGTGCTGACGTGAGGGAAGATGATGCCGAACACGCCGATGTCGAGCACCTGCTTGGCGATCCACTGATTCATCTCGCCGCCGTTCGGCGGAATGCGCACGAACGGCGTCACCTTCGGCGCGAGCGTCCCGCCCTGGACGAGCTGGCGGCGGTCCAGCATGTACTGGAGCGCGTCGCGCAGCACCGGCGGGCTCATCGGCGCGTGCTCCATCTCGAACGCGACGCCGTCGAAGGGCGAGCCGGCGAGCGCGGTCGCGGTCTCGATGTCCGGCGAGGCGAAGCCGCAGAAGGCGACCTTCCCCTGCTCCAGGGCCTTGATGACGCCGTTGAGACGCGGGATCTCGGGCATGGTCGTCTCCTACCGCTCGCCTACCGCGAGGCGGGAATCTTGTTCTTCAGCCGGCTGTAGACCCGGCGCGCGTTGCCCTCGAAGACCTTGCTCCGGTCCTCGGGGCTGAGCTTGAGCGCCTCGACGTAGCGCTTGGTGTCGTCGTAGTAGCTCCCGGTCTCCGGGTCGATGCCGCGGACCGCGCCGACCATCTCGGAGGCGAACAGGATGTTGTCGACGGGGATCACCTTGAACAGGAGGTCGATCCCGGGCTGATGGTAGACGCAGGTGTCGAAGAACACGTTGTTCAGGAGGTGGTCCTTCAGGAGCGGCTTCTTGAGATCTTGCGCGATCCCGCGATAGCGCCCCCAGTGGTACGGCACGGCACCGCCGCCGTGCGGGATGATGAGCTTCAGGCTCGGGAAGTCCTTGAACAGATCGGCGGTAATGAGCTGCATGAATGCGGTGGTGTCGCCGTTGATGTAGTGGCCGCCGGTCGTGTGGAAGTTCGGATTGCACGACATGCTCACGTGGACCATCGCCGGCACGTCGAGCTCGACCAGCTTCTCGTAGAAGGGGTACCACCACTTGTCCGTGAGCGGCGGGTCCTTCCAGTAGCCGCCGGAGGGATCCGGATTCAGGTTGCAGCCGATGAACCCGTATTCCTTCACGCAGCGCTCCAG
>QHSM01000184.1 GCA_003221595.1 Candidatus Rokuibacteriota bacterium
TGCGTCGGCTGCAAGCTCTGCACGATCGCCTGTCCCTACGGGACGATGTTCTACGATCCGGCGACGCGCAAGGCCTTCAAGTGCAATCTCTGCGGCGGCGCCCCGGCGTGCGCCGAGGCGTGCCCGACGGCCGCCATCACCTACGAGGACGTCACGACCGGGGACTGGCTCGGCGACTTCGCGGGCGAGCGGACCGCGCGGGTCCTCGCCGGGGCCCGCTGATGGCCGCCCGACATCTGATCATCGGCGGCGGCACCGCCGGGATGAACGCCATCCGGACTATCCGCGAGGAGGAGACCGAGCGGTCGACCATCACCCTGGTGAGCGCCGAGCGCCCGTACTCGCGCATGGTCCTGCCGTACTACCTCGACCGCTCGATCGCCGAGTCGCACGTCTTCACCGCGACCCCGAAGGTGCTCGCCGGGTGGGGCGTGACGACGCAAGTGGGCAAGCGCGCCACTGCGCTCGACACGAAGGCGAACGTGTGCACGCTCGACGACGGCACGACCGTCGAGTACGACGATTGCCTGATCGCCACCGGCTCCTCCGCGGTGCGGGCGCCGGTGCCGGGCGCCGACGGCCCGGGCGTCCACTCCTTCTGGACCCTCGAGCAGGCCCGCGGCGTGATCGCGCAGATTCGCCCGGGCAGTCACGTGGTCATGGTCGGCGCGGGCTTCATCGCGTTCACCATCCTCAACTCCATCCTGGCCCTCGGCGCCACGCTGACGATCGTCGAGGTGGCGCCGCGCATCCTGCCGCGGATGATCGACGACACCGGCGCCGGGCTCGTCGAGGCGTGGCTGAAGCGCCACGGCGTGAAGGTACGCACCGGGGTGAGGCTCACGAAGATCGCGGACGTGAAGGGCCGGCCGCGGCTCAGCTTCACCGCCGGCGGCGATCTCGTCGCCGACGTCGTGATCATGGCGACCGGCATCCGGACGAATCTCGACTGGCTCAAAGGCTCCGGCGTGAGAGTGAATCAGGGCGTCGTCGTCGACGATCACCTGCGCTCGAGCGTGCCGAACGTGTACGCGGCCGGGGATGTGGCCGAGGGTCGCGATCTGATCTCGGGTTCGAACGCGGTGCACGCGATCGAGCCGACCGCGCAGGAGCACGGCCGCGTCGTCGGCGCCAACATGGCCGGCAAGGCCGTGTCGTACCGCGGCAGCCTCATCATCAACATCGTCGAGGTCTGCCATCTCGACGTCGCGTCGTTCGGCGCCTGGGACGACGCGCAGGCCGAGACGGCCGCCGGCGTCAGAGCCGACCGGCCCGCGTACCGCAAGCTCCTCTGGCGGGGCGAGCGGCTCACCGGCGCGATCATCCTCGGCCCCTCGAGCGACATCTGGACCACCAACGATGTCGGCATGCTCAAGGGGCTCGTCCAGTCCGGCGTCGGGCTCGGACGCTGGAAGGCTCATCTCAAGGCGAACCCATTCGACATCAAGCCGGCCTTCATCGCGACCAAGACGACGAGTGCCTTGCTTCCCGAAACCATCCTGGGGCGTCCGTCGAAGGCGCCCGGGGAGACCCCGGTGGCCGTATGACTCCTTCAACCGTGACCGCGCCCAAGCGCCCCAAGACGAACGCGGCGACGACCCCGCGCCCCGGCGGCTTCGCCGGCAACTTGCTGCGCGTTGATCTCTCGCGCCGCATCTGCCGGGCCGAGCCGTGGGCGCCCGAGACGATGCGCGAGTTGCTCGGCGGCGTCGGACTCGGCGCGATGATCCTCTATCGCGAGACGGCGACGAAGGGCGGCAAGGGCAACGTGGCCTGGGACCATCCCGACAACCGGCTGGTCCTGGGGACGGGTCCTCTCGCCGGTCTGCCGGTATGGGGCACGGGCGGCCTCACCGTCTGCACCATCGGCCCCGGGACCAACGGCCCCACCTCGACCCAGGCCAACGGGTTCTTCGGCACCAACCTGAAATACTGCGGGTACGACGCGATCATCATCCAGGGGCAGTCGAAGGACTGGGTCTATCTCTACATCAACGACGACGTCGTCGAGCTGCGCGACGCGCGAACGCTGGTCGGCCTCGACACATGGGAGACGCAGAACACGCTCTACCGGGAGACCGGCCTCGCCGGCCATCAGCTCTCGGTCTACTCGATCGGCCCGGCCGGCGAGAAGCTCGTGCGCTTCGCCGCCATTCAGGGCGACTTCGGCCACGTCGCCTCCAAGAACGGCTGCGGCGCCGTCATGGGCAAGAAGCGGCTCAAGGCGGTCGCGATCGTGAAGGGCACGAAGGCGCTCCGCGCCGCCGATTCCCGCGGTCTGATGCAGGCGGCGCAGGACATGTCCCACGATCTCCAGACGGACCCGTCGGCGCGCTCGCTCTACGAGTTCGGCACGCTGCCGGGGGTCGTGAACCTATCGAAGATGGGCGCCCTGCCAATCAAGAACTACACGACGAATCTGACGTCGAACGTCGCCGGCGCCGACATGAGCGCGTGGGAAGCGCCCAAGCTTCGCGAGAACTTCGACCATCGCGGCCACCAGTGCAACGCCTGCGGCATGCACCACTGCCACATGTCGGTCATCCGTCAGGGCGCTCAGAAGGGGCAGATCGTCGACGAGCCCGAGTACGAGGGCTGGTCGGGTTGCGGCTGGGCGATCGGCGCGGCCGACCGCGACGGCGTCGCCTGGCTCAACACCGAATGTGACAAGGCCTGCGTGGACGTCAACGAATGGGGCTGGCTCTGCGGCTGGGTCATGGAGTGCCAGGAGAAGGGCTACATCACCCGGGAGCAGCTCGGCTTCGAGCTCAAGTGGGGCGATATCAAGGGCGCGCACCGTCTGCTCTGGATGGTGAGCCGCCGCGAAGGCTTCGGCGATGTCCTCGCCGAGGGCGTCAAGCGGGCCGCCGAGAAGCTCGGCGGGGCCGCCAAGGAGTGCGCGATCTACATCGAGAAGGGCGCCACACCGCGCGGCCACGACCATCGCGCGCGGTGGGAGGAGATGCTCGACACGTGCACGTCGTCCACCGCGACGATGGAGACGGGCAACCCCGTGCACCCCACCGAAATCGGGCAGCCGGCGCGGGTCAACCCGTTCGACGGCGAGCAGGTGGCGAAGTACGTCGCCGGGCTGCGCGGCCGTCGGAGCTTCGAGGACTCGCTCGGCATCTGCATCTTCACGTCGCGAGTTCGGCTCGAGTACATCTGCCGCGCGCTCTCCGCGGCGACCGGCTGGAACTTCACCGTCGAGGAGGCGCTCCGGTTCGGGCGTCGCACCGCCGCCATCAACCGCGCGACCGCGCTCCGCTGCGGTCACACCGGCGCGCTCGAATATCCCTCGGCGCGCTACGGCTCGACGCCCGTGGACGGGCCCGCGAAGGGTCAGGCGATCCGCGCGCAGTGGGAGAAGATGCTCGACACCTGGTACAGCGAGGTCGGCTTCGACCGCAAGAGCGGCAAGCCCTGGCCGAAGACCCTCAAGGGCCTCGGGCTCGACTGGCTCGCCAAGGACCTCTGGGGCAAGAAGGCGTAGAGTTTCACGCAGATCGGGCCCTCCCGGGCCCGGTCTGACCCGACCGTTCCAGCACCTGCGCGCGCCGCTCGCTTGACCCCCTCCTCGCCGGTGTGTTACTTTTTGGCACTTCATCTCATACGCACGCGACCGGGGGACCCATGGCGCAAGTGATTGGATTTATTGGACTCGGCATCATGGGGCGCCCGATGGCCAAGAACCTATTGAAGGCCGGATACCCCCTCGTCGTGCACAGTAGGAGTCGAGGGCCGGTCGACGAGATCGCTCGCGCCGGAGCCAAGGTCGGCAGCTCTCCACAGGACGTCGCCGCGCAGTCGGACGTGCTCATCACGATGCTCCCCAACTCACCGGAGGTCGAGCTGGTGGCGCTCGGTCGCGGCGGCATCATCGAGGGCGCGCGCCCCGGTCTTCTGTTCGTGGACATGTCCACGATCTCGCCGATCGTCTCCAAGAAGGTCGGCGAGGCGCTCGCCGCGAAATCCGTGAAGATGCTCGACGCGCCGGTGTCGGGCGGCGAGAAGGGGGCGGTCGACGGAGCGCTCTCGATCATGGTCGGCGGCGACAAGGCGGTCTTCGACGCCGTACTGCCGATCTTCCAGGCGATGGGCAGAAGGCCGGGCTCGACCGCGAGTTGACGCTGACCGCGCTCGCCGGCGGGCTCGCCGGCTCGAAGTGTCTCGATCAGAAGAAGCCCAACTACCTCGCCGACGCCTACAATCCCGGCTTCAAGATCGACCTGCACTTCAAGGATCTGGGTCTCATCATGGAGTCGGCGCGCGCCCTCGGCGTGCCGCTGCCCACGACCGCGGTGGTCCAGGAGCTGTTCAGCGCCCTGCGCGTGCGCGGGCGCGGGGGCCTCGATCACTCTGGAGTGATCACGCTTCTGGAAGACTTCGCGGGCCTCTCGCGGTGAGGGCCACGGTCGATCGCGCCGGACTCGATCCGCAGGGCCGACTACCCAAAGTCCAGATTCGCCGGGTCCGCAAGGGTGACCTGTCGAAGATCCGCGACGTCATGGAGCAGACCTTCGGCGACTTCCTGGAGCGCCAGCTCGGCACCCGACCCCGGCAGGCGTTCGGCGGCGCGCAGTACGTGCACCATCGCTGGCTCATGGAGCCGTGGGGCTGCTTCGTGGCCGAGGAGGACGGCTCGAAGATCGTGGGCGCCGCGCTCGCGGTGACGTGGGGCACGGTCGGGGTGCTGGGGCCGGTGGCGGTGCTGACGAACTATCACAACCAGACGATCGGCCAGCAGCTCATCCGCGCGGCCCAGGATTTCTTCGACGAGAACAAGGCGACGCTGCACGGCTGCGTCACGTACCCGACGAGCTCCAAACACCTGTACCTCTACCACAAGTTCGGCTACCGGCCGAAGCACCTGACCGCCATCATGAGCCGCACGATCGACCGCGGGGCCGCCCGGGTGCCGGCAGCGCCCAAGCCCGGCAAGGCCCCGCTCGCGGTGCGCCGGTTCTCGACGCTCGAGGAGGCGAAGAAAAAGGCGGCGCTGGCGCGGATTCATCGCATCACCAACGCGATCTGCCGGGGCATGGACCTCGCGAAGGAGATCGAGATCGTCGACGGCCTGGCCCTGGGCGACACGGTGCTGCTGGAGCGCGGCCGCGATCTCATCGGCTTCGCGATCTGCCACGCGCCCGGCGTGAGCGAAGCGCCGGCCGGCGCCCTCTACGTGAAGTTCCTCGCGATCGACCCGCCGCACCGCAAGCCGGAGTACCTCGAGCACTTCGTCACCGCCCTCGAGGGTCTCGGGCAGGAGCTCGGCGTACAGCGGGTGATCCTGCCCGTGTATGCTCGCTACTGGACCGCGTACAACATCCTCGTCCAATGCGGATACCAGGTCGACTTCACCATGATCCGGATGCAGCGAGGCAAGCAGGAGGACTACGAGGATCCCGCCGATTTCGTGCTCGACGACTGGCGCTGATGCGCGCCGGCGTCGTGGCCGCCGGCATCCTGTTGCTGGCGCTCGCCAGTAGCGCCCACGCGCACTCGCTGCTCCTGGAATCGGCGCCCGCGGCCGACGCGCTGCTCGCCGCTCCACCCCCGGAAATCTCCCTGCGCTTCAACAACCGCATCGAGAAGAAGCTCTCGACGATCCGCCTGCTCGACGAGCGCGGCGGTGTGCGGCCCCTCGCCATGCTGGCGGACGGGCCCGCCGATCGCCTGACGGCCACGGTGCCGTCCCTGGACCCCGGCGCCTGGCGCGTCGAGTGGCGGGTCCTCTCGACGGACGGTCACGTCGTAAGCGGGCGCTTCTCGTTCCGCGTCGCGCGGTAAGACAGTCGTGGGGCGGTGACGCGATGGCGAAGCTGACGACCGGACGCGCGACCCCCGAGGCCACGCGGCGCTACACGGAGCGATTCAAGGGACGGCTGGCCGATGGCAATTTTCGCGAGCTGACCCGCGGGCCGCTGCTCTCGAC
>QHSM01000185.1 GCA_003221595.1 Candidatus Rokuibacteriota bacterium
CGTTGACGTAGCCGAGCACCGTCTCCCAGTGCACGGTCGCCCGCATCCCGGACGCCAGCGCGATCAGCGCGACCACGACCGGCAGGAAGCGGCGGATCAAGGGCTCGATCACCACGCGGCTGGGAAGGCCGAGCTGGTCCTCCAGCTCCCAGATGACGTCGGGCGCGGCCGTGCGGGCGGCGAACGTCAGGTTGGCGTAGAGAAAGACGAGCACGGCGACGGCGAGGGCGGCGAAGAGCGAGCCCCGGAGCGAGAGGGTCTTCACGAACACGCTCGTGTAGCCGACCTCGCCGAACCAGAGCCAGTCGGTGTACAGCGGCACGATCTGGGCGACGAGGCCGAGGGCCAGCAGCACGAGCAGCAGGAGCAGGACGGGCGGCGGGCGATTCACGGCGCTGGGCGGCGTGCGATCAGGTTCCGTGAGTCCAGGACGCCAGGTACTCGCGCTGCGCCTTCGTGAGCTGATCGATCTCGACCCCCATCGAGTCGAGCTTGAGGCGGGCGATCTCCAGGTCGATCTCGCGCGGCACGACGAACACCTTCCGGGGCAGGGTCCGCCCGTTCTTCACCATGTACTCGGCGGCCAGCGCCTGGTTGGCGAAGCTCATGTCCATGACCGACGCCGGATGTCCCTCGGCCGCCGTGAGGTTGATCAGCCTTCCCTCACCCAGGACGTAGACGCGCCGGCCGCTCGCGAGCACGAATTCCTCGACGAACGGACGCACCGCGCGCCGCGAGCGCGCCATGGCGCCGAGCGTGTCGAGGTCGATCTCGACGTTGAAGTGGCCGGAGTTGCTCAGGATCGCGCCGTCCTTGAGCAGCCCGAAGTGGTCGCTCGACATGACCGAGGTGTTGCCGGTCACCGTCACGAACACGTCGCCCTGGGCGGCGGCCCGGGTCATCGGCATCACCGGGAAGCCGTCCATCACCGCCTCGAGCGCCCGGAGCGGCTCGATCTCGGTCACGATCACGTGCGCGCCGAGGCCCTTGGCGCGCGCCGCGACGCCGCGGCCGCACATGCCGTAGCCCGCCACCACGACGGTGCGGCCGGCCAGGAGCACGTTGGTCGCCCGGATGATGCCGTCGATCGTGGACTGGCCGGTCCCGTAGCGGTTGTCGAACAGGTGCTTGGTGTCCGCGTCGTTGACCGCGATCACCGGGAACGCCAGCACACCCTCGCGCTCCATCGACCGGAGCCGGATCACGCCGGTGGTCGTCTCCTCCGTGCCGCCGATGACGTCGCCGGCCAGATCCTTGCGCGCGCCGTGGATCTGCGAGATGAGGTCGGCGCCGTCGTCCATCGTGAGCTGGGGACGCGTCGCCAGGACGGCGGCGATGTGCTTGTAGTACCGATCGTTGTCCTCGCCCTTCTGCGCGTACGTGGGAATATCGTACTCGCGCACCAGCGCGGCCGCGGTGTCGTCCTGGGTGGAGAGCGGATTGGAGGCGCAGAGGGCGAGCTGCGCGCCGGCGGCCTTGAGCGTGAGCATGAGGACCGCGGTCTCGGTGGTCACGTGCAGGCACGCGCCGAGGCGGATGCCCTTGAGCGGCTGCTCGTGCGTGAAGCGCTCACGAACCTGGCGGAGCACCGGCATCGACTGCTCGGCCCATTCGATCCGGAGCTTTCCCTCCGCGGCGAGCGAGAGATTCTTGACGTCGTGGTCGACCATGGAGCCTCGTCCTTTCCCGTCCTTCAGAAGAGCGCCGCGGGCCGATCCGGCGTCCCGCGGGGACGCCCGGGCCGGCGCGGCCTTGATCGGAGTGCTGAGCTAAATCCCCGCGTCGTCGCGCAGATCCTTGACGCGGTCCGTCCGTTCCCACGTGAACTCGGGCTCCGAGCGTCCGAAGTGGCCGTAGGCCGCGGTCTTCTTGTAGATCGGGCGGCGCAGCTCGAGGTACTTGATGATGCCGGCCGGCGTGAAGTCGAAGTGCCGCCGCACCAGCCCCTCGAGGACCTTGTTCGGAGCCTTTCCTGTCCCGAACGTGTCGACCATGATCGAGACCGGCTCGGCGACGCCGATGGCGTAGGCGACCTGGACCTGGGCCCGCTGGGCCAGGCCCGCCGCGACGATGTTCTTGGCCACGTGGCGCGCCATGTAGCAGGCGGAGCGGTCGACCTTCGTCGGATCCTTGCCCGAGAAGGCGCCCCCACCGTGCGGACACGAGCCGCCGTACGTGTCGACGATGATCTTGCGTCCGGTGAGCCCGGTGTCGCCCATCGGCCCGCCGGTCACGAAGCGGCCGGTCGGGTTCACGTGGATGACGCAGCGCTTGAGGTCGATGAGCTCGGCCGGGATCGTCGGGGCGATCACCTGCTCGATGACGTCGTCGCGGATGCGCTGGGCGCCGGCGTCGGGGCTGTGCTGGGTGGAGACCACGACCGTCTCGACCGCGCGCGGCACGCCGTCGACGTACCGGATGGTCACCTGAGACTTGCCGTCGGGCCGCAGGTAGTCGAGCGCGCCCGACTTGCGCCGCTCCGCGAGGCGCATGACCAGCTTGTGCGCGAGCATGATCGGCATCGGCATCAGCTCGGGCGTCTCGGTGCACGCGTACCCGAACATGAGCCCCTGATCGCCGGCGCCGAGCTTGTCCACGCCCTGCGCGATGTCGGACGACTGCTCGTCGATCGCCGCGATCACGCCACACGTCTCGTAGTCGAAGCCGAACTTCGCCCGCGTGTAGCCGACACCGCGGATCGTCTCGCGGGCGATCCGCGGGATGTCGACGTAGCACGACGTCGTGATCTCGCCCGCCACCACCACGAGCCCGGTGGTCAGGAGGGACTCGCAGGCGACGCGTCCGGTCGGATCCTGGGCGATGATCGCGTCCAGCACCGCGTCGGAGATCTGGTCGGCCATCTTGTCGGGGTGACCCTCGGTCACCGACTCCGACGTGAAGAGATACTCGTCGCGCACCATCGACATCCTCCCGCGCATCGCCTCCGGCGATGCAAGCCTCGCCACTCTAGCACGAATCGAGGGCGAGGCTAAGGGGCTGAGAGCCTCCGCTTCATCTCGTCGAGCACCGGAATCGGCCACGGATCGGTGTCCCGGCCGACCGCGAGGTAATAGCTCGTCCACGCCCCGAGGTAGGCGAGGCCGAGGAGCCGCGCCGGTCGCCCCGCGCCCCGCGCCCTGCATTCGCTGACCGCGCCGCTCGCGGCCGCGATCAGCTCGCGGAGCACCGTGAACCGCTTGGCGATCTCCGACGACTCGTCGGTGTCCCGGAGGAAGACCGCGTGCATCGCGGCGGCGGCCGGCGCCCGCCACGCCTCCAGCTCGTTGTGGTTCATCTCGGGTAGCGCGCCGGCGATCGCGAACCGCTTGGCGTTCTCCTCCACCTCGGTCTTCCACCGGTAGGCCACGCCGCCGGTCGACGGGCCGCCGTAGAACGCCGGCAGCCGCGCGCCGATGGCGAGCGCGAGCCGCTTGGCCTCGTTCTGCGCGACCGGTCGCGCCGGCGCGAGGTCGGCGGCGAGCGCGCTCACGACCTCCA
>QHSM01000328.1 GCA_003221595.1 Candidatus Rokuibacteriota bacterium
CGATCCGAACCATCGCGACAGGAGAGACGCCATGCCGAAGATCAAGCACATCGCCCTCTCGACCCAGGATGTCGACAAGACCGCGAAGTTCTACATCGACGTGTTCGGCATGAAGGAGATCGCGAAGCTCGACGGCCCGGGCGCCCGGGGCTACTACCTGAGCGACGGTGACATCAATCTGGCGATCCTCAATTTCAAGAACGACGCGGTCGCCGGAGTCGAGCGTGGCGCGGGCTGGAGCGGCATCCACCACATCGGCTTCCAGGTCGAGAGCCTGGAGGCGATTGCCGAGCGCCTGAAGTCGGCCGGGTCCGTACCGCGGGACGACATCAACCAGGCGCTGGGCGTGGGCCACGGCACCCATCGGACCGCCAACGTCGAGGTGAAGTACGTCGGTCCGGACGGGGTCACCGTCGACGTCTCGGAGAGCGGCTGGGTCGGCACCTCCCCGCTCGCGTAGCCTCTCGCTGACGCGCTCCCGGGGGGCCGGCGCGCCCCCCGGGATTCCTCCCGTTCCCTTCCAGATTTCCTTCGCTCACTGACGCGGGCTCGGCCTTGCCCCGATTCTCCGATAGTGTATGTTGTCCTCTATGGTAGACACGCGACCTCGCCCGGCGTCCGGGCTCGACATGGCCGGTCTCGGCGCCCGACTGCGCATGGAGCGCCTGCGCCGTCAACTCTCGCTCCATCAGCTCGAGGCGCGCACCGGCGTCAGCCGAAGCATGCTGTCCGAGGTCGAGCGCGGGAGCAAGGTGCCGACCGTCCTCGTGCTCGACCGCATCGCGACCGGGCTCGACACCAGCCTCGCGCGCCTGTTCGGCGACGAGCGGGCGGCGCGCGTCGTCGTGCTGCGAAGCGGCGACCACGACACCGCGCACGACCCGTCGGGATGGGAGCGGCGCATCCTCTCGCCGGTTCTACCCGGCGTCGAGTTCGAGCTGGTGCGGACGACCATTCCGGGCGGGGTGGACGCCGGCGAGTTCGCGGCCCACGCGCCGGGCTCGCGCGAGTACCTCGCGATGGAGCGCGGAGTCTTGCGCCTCACGCTCGACGGCGTGGCGCACGAGCTGCGCGCGGGTGACAGCATCTACTACGCCGGAGACTGCCGGCACGCGTTCGCGAATCCCGGGAGCGAGCCGTGTGTCTACTACCTCGCGATGGAGCTGGGCCGCCATCACAGCCCCGTGCGATCGCGCCGCCGCCACCGGAGACCCTCGCGATGACGACTCCGCCGCCGCCCGCCCTCGACCCCGAGCATTTCCGCCGTCTGGCGCATGAAACCGTCGACCTCGTCGCCGACTATCTGGCCGGCGTGCCCGAGCGGCCCGTGTTCAGACCGATGACCCCGGCCGAGCGGGCCGCACTGATGCAGGAGCCGCTCGGCGCGGCCGGCCTCGATCCCGAAGCCCTGCTGCATCGCGTCCGCTCCGCCGTCCTGCCGCACGCCATGGGCAACGGCCACCCGCGCTTCTTCGGCTGGGTGAACTCGCCGCCGGCACCGATCGGCGTGCTCGCCGACTTCCTCGCCGCCGCCATGAATCCAAGCTGCGCCGGCGGCGACCACGCGGCGATCTACGTCGAGCGCGCCGCCGTGCGGTGGCTCATGGAGCTGATCGGATTCCCGACCGCGGGCAGCATGGGGCTCCTGGCGAGCGGCGGCTCGGCGGCCACGCTCATCGCCCTCGCGGCGGCGCGCCATCGGGCGGCGAGCGACGACGGCTGGAACGTGCGGCGCGACGGGCTCCAGGGGGCGCGGGCACCCCTCGTGCTCTATCTCTCGGATGAAGGCCACAGCTGCCTTCAGAAGGCCGCCGAGCTGCTCGGGCTCGGCAGCGAGGCGATTCACCGGGTCTCTACCGACGCCGAGCATCGGATGGACGTGAGCTCGCTGCGCGCCGCCGTCGCCGCCGACCGCGCCGGCGGCAAGCGCCCGTTCGCCGTGGCCGCGAGCGCGGGCACCGTGGGCACGGGCGCCATCGACCCGCTGGACGAGCTCGCCGACCTCTGCGCCGCCGAGCGCCTGTGGCTCCACGTCGACGGCGCCTACGGCGCGCTCGCGGCGGCGGTGCCGACTCATCGCGCGCGCTACGCGGGCCTCGCGCGCGCGGACTCGGTCGCGCTCGATCCGCACAAGTGGCTGTCCGTGCCCGTCGAATGCGGCGCCGTGCTCGTGCGCGACGGCGGCCTCCTGAGATCGGCGTTCAGCCTCGTCCCCGACTACCTCCGCACGGAGATGGACCGGGGCTTCGGCGGGCTGCCCTGGTATTCCGAGTTCGGCATCCAGCAGACCCGAGGCTTCCGCGCCCTCAAGCTCTGGATGACCCTGCAGCACCTGGGCCGCGCCGGGGTCGGCGACCTGATCGCCCGTCATCTCGCGCTCGCCCGGCACCTCGCCGCGCGGGTGGACGCGGCGCCCGACCTCGAGCGGCTGGCCCCGGTCGAGCTCTCGATCGTCTGCTTCCGCTACGCCCCCGCCGATCTGCGCAGCGACGAGGCCGCGCTCGATCTCCTCAACAAGCGTGTGATGCAGGCGGTCCAGGAGGCGGGCGACGTTTTTCTCACGCAGACCACGCTGTCCGGCCGCTTCGCGCTGCGGGCCTGCGTGCTCCACTACGCGACGACCGAGGCGGATGTCGCGGCGCTGGTCGACGCCGTGCGAGCGACCGGCGCCCGCCTCGCGTCAGGCCGGCAGTGACCTTCTCCGGACCAGGGGCAGGACCAGGAGAATGACCGCGGCCGCCAGGAAGCCCGCGGCGATCGGGCGAGAGACGAAGATCTCGAAGCTCCCGGCCGAGAGGATGAGCGACTGGCGTAGCGCCTCCTCCATCATCGGTCCGATCACCATCGCCAGGATCAAGGGCGCGCCCTCGTAGTCGAACTTCTTCAACAGATATCCGACGATCCCGAAGACCCACATGACGATCCCGTCGCCCACGCTGTTGGCCACGCTGTAGGCGCCGATCAGACAGAACAGGAGAATGAACGGATACATGACGGTGTAGGGCACGCGCAGGAGCCGGGCCCACATCGGAATGAGCGGAAGGTTCAACACGAGCAGCATGGCGTTGCCGATGTACATGCTGGTGATGATTCCCCAGAAGACGTCCGGCGCCTGCTTGACGAGCAAGGGCCCGGGCTGGAGCCCATGGATCATCAAGGCGCCGAGCAGGATCGCCATGACCGCATTGGCCGGAATGCCGAGGGTCAGCAGGGGAATGAACGCGCCGCCGGCCGCGGCATTGTTGGCCGCCTCCGGGCCGGCCACGCCCTCGATCGCGCCGGCGCCGAACCGCTCGGGGTGCCGGGACGCCCGCTTCTCCACCGCGTACGAGGCGAACGACGCGATGATCGCGCCCGCGCCGGGCAGGATTCCGAGGAAGAAGCCGAGCACCGAGCCGCGCAGGATCGGCACCGTCGAGGCGCGCCAGTCTTCACGCGTGGGGAAGAGCGCCGTGGTCGGCGGAGCAAAGATCTCCCGCTGCTGCTCGCGCTGCTCGAGATTCAGGAGCACCTCGGAGATTCCGAAGAGCCCCATGATGACCGGCACCAGCCCGAGGCCGTCCTCGAGCGTACGGATCCCGAAGGCGAACCGAAACCGCCCGCTGATCGTGTCCTGACCGACGGTGCCGCACAGCAGGCCGACGGCCGCCATCATGAGCGTCTTCACGGTCGATTCGCGCGCGAAGAAGGTGAGGAGCATCAGGCCGAGGGTCATCAGCGCGAAGTATTCCGGGGGACCGAAGCGCAGCGTCACCCGGGCCAGGAACGGCGCCAGGAACGTCAGGGCGATCACGCTCAGCGTCCCGGCAATGAACGAGCCGAACGCGGCGATGCCCAGCGCCGCGCCGGCGCGGCCCTGGCGGGCCATGGCGTGACCGTCGAGGCACGTGACGACCGAGGCCGCCTCACCGGGAATGTTGACGAGGATGGACGTGGTCGAGCCTCCGTACATGGCCCCGTAGTAGATGCCGGCCAGCATGATGATCGCGGCGACCGGAGACGCCGCGAACGTCGAGGGCAAGAGGAGCGCGATCGCCGCCGCGGGGCCCAGACCGGGCAGGACCCCGACCAGCGTGCCGATGAAGACCCCGATGAAACAGTAGAGCAGGTTGATCGGCTGGAGCGCGACCTGGAAGCCGTAGAGGACGCCGCCGAAGATCTCCACGCTCAGAACCCGAGCGGGCCCGTCGGGAGCTGGGTCTTGAGCCAGAGCTGGAACAGCACGTAGCACCCGACCGCGCCCGCGCCCGCCGAGGCCGCGCTGAACGTCCAGCTACGCCGCTCCAGGCGAAGCAGCAGCAGGAGGAAGAGGAACGTGACGGCGACGAACCCGAGCACCTCGAGCAGGAGGAGATAGCCGAGGACGGCCCCGACAGCGACGACGGGCCTGGCGTTGTCGGGCCGGAGTCGGGCGCCGCCCGGCGCGTTCCCTGCTGGCGAGCGGACGACCAGCACGATCGAGAGCAATCCGAGAACCACGCCGCCCCAGAAAGGAAAGAAGCCCGGTCCCGGACGATGGAGGCTGCCGAGCTTGAGCGCGAGCCCTTGCGCGGCGGCGAAGAGCGCGACGGCCAGCCAGAACAGCCCGCTGACCCGATCGCGCGACATGGTCGTCTACTTCACCAGCCCGGCCTTCTTGGCGAGCTCCTCGACCATGCGATGCTCCTCGCGGATCTCGGCGACGAGCTTCTCGGGCGGCGCGTAGTCCTGAAGGATCCCGAAGCTCACGAGCTTGGCGGCGATGACCGGATCCTTCGCGACCTTCTCGATCGCGGCGGCCAGCGTCTTCGTCACGTCGGCCGGCACGCCCGCGGGCGCGAAGAAGGCGACCCAGACGCCGAGCAGGTTCTGCCGGTAGCCGAGCTTGGTCAGCGTGGGGATGTCCGGATAGCCCGGGAACGAGTTCGACACGACCATGCCTCTCACCGCGCCGCCCTTCACGTGACTGCTGAGCGCCCCGAGCGAGAACGCGCCGCCCTCGATGTGGCCGCCCAGGAGGGCCGTGATGCCGGGCGCCCCGCCCTTGAAGGGCACCATCGTCAGATTCGCGCCGGTGAGCGTGTTGATCATCTCGAGGTTGAGATGGCCGACCGAGCCCGTTCCGACCGTGCCCACGCGCACCTTCCCCGGATTCTTCTTCGAGAACTCCACCATCTCTCCGAAGGTCCGGTAGGGGGCCTCCTCGCGAACGGCGAGCAGAATAGGCGTCCGCGTCGTCAGGCCGAGGGGCGTGAGGTCCTTCAGGGGATCGTACGTCACCGACTCGGGATTCAGGATTCTCGCCGAGATCACCGCGGCGTTCGGCGTCAGCAGGATCGTGTAGCCGTCCTTCTTGGCCTTCACCACGCTGTCCGTGCCGATCGCCATCCCGGCGCCGGGACGATTGATCGGCACGACCGGCACCTTGAGAAGCTTCGCCAGCTCGATCAGGACGAGGGTCGCCAGGAGACTCAGGATCGCTCGAGCTCGCATGGTGCAGAGCACGCTAGCCTACGTCTCCCCGGGGGGCAAGTCATGTCTCCCACCACCGGGCAATCTCGGCCTCGAGCGTGGTCAGGTCAAGATAGCCGCGCTCGACCTCGCGAACGAACGCCTCGGCCTCCGGCTCGGTCGGCACGAGGTCGCGGGCCTGGACGTCGAAATCGTAGACGGACATCGTCCCGGTCGGCAGGATCACGTCCTGCGCCAGCACCTCGCGCGGGCGGTGACGCAGGACCCGCTCGTAGACTCGCGTGTACAGAATCGGATCGTAGGGCACCGGCGCGTCCCCGGCGGCGCGGCCGGGCGCTTCGATGGACGCGAGATCGCGCCAGAGGTCGCGCAGGACGCGCGGCGACGCGTCCTCGCGCTCGCGCGGATGCCGAGGGCTCGCGCTCCGGCGCTCTCGTTCGGCCTCGATGAAGCTTCGGACTTCACGCGACGGCACCGCGATCACGAACCGGCACGACGCGGCGGTCAGCAGCGCCTCGGCGCGATCGTCGAGGCGTCGCGCCAGCTCGACGAACCGGTTGCCGACGAAGGGCGTCTCGCCGACCAGAAGGTGCTCCGGTGCCGGATGACGCTCGTCCCAGTCGGCGAGCGCGCCGCGCGCCCAGAGCCCCGTCGCTCGCCGGATGACCGCGTGCGTGACGCCGTTCACCTGGGGGTAGCGGCGGCCGGCGTGGCTCGCCTCGAATCCCGGTCGCGCCACGTCCCACTGGAGAAGGTGAACCTGCCGTCCGGCGCGGGCGGCGATGTGCACGAGCTGGTGGACGAGGAGGCTCTTCCCCGTGCCCGGCAGGCCGGCCACGAAGACCATTCGCCGATCGGCCAGACGACCGAGCTGTTCCGCGAGGCGAGCATCCGCGCCGACCACCAGACCGTCGCTCATCCCGCGATGCGCGGCTCGACGGGCCGGGTTCAGCTGCCCAGGCCCAGCCAGACGAGCAGCTGTCCGGGTGGAAAGGGCACGCCCAGGCCCTTCTCGAAGAGACCGTACACGAACGCGAAGCCCGCGAGGCTCAGGCCGACGCTGATCGGCCAGCGCTCACGGGCCGCTCGCAAGTAGAGAAACGTCGCGAGGAGCGTCGCCAGCGAAAAGCCGACGAGCCAGATGGCGGCGTACATCCCGAGAATCCAGCCGCAGATCGCCGCGGTCCGGCGCGCCGCGTCCGGCGGCCCCGCGGCGGGCTCGCCGCCGTCCGCGCCCGGCCCGCGTCGTCGGGCCCTGAGGCCACCGGCGACGTTCAGGATCGCGAGAAGCAGCGAGACCGAGGCGATGGTCCAGGGGAAGAGCCCGGCGCGCGCGTCGAATCGGCGGCTCTCCCAGAGCGCCGCCGCAAACAGAACGACCAGGCCCAGGTTGAACGCCGCCGCGCCGTCGAGCCGCCACGGGGCTCGCGCCGGGGCCTTCGGGGCGGGCTCGGCGGGCGCGGCTCCGCGGCGACGCTGCTGCACGATCGGAATCACCAGACCGACCACGATGATGCTCAGGATGATCAGGACGCCCGGTCGGACGAGCCAGCCCAGACCGTAGTTGTCGGTGGAGAGAAACAACCGGTTCTCGGCCAGGGGACCGAGCACGAGGCCGAGCAGCAGCGGAGGCCGCGGCCAGTCGAGGCTCGACATGATCCAGCCGAGGGCGCCGAACGCCAGCACCACGCCCAGGTCCTCGAAGACGTTCTTCTCGGCGAACGCGCCGACGTACACGAGGATCATGATGAAGGGCACCAGCAGCGTGCCGCGGATCTGCGTGATCCGGGCCAGCGGGCCCATGAAGACCAGACAGACCGCGACGGTGATGATGTTCGAGACCACGATGGTCCACACCATCGCCATCGTCACCGCCAGGTGCCCCTTCGGCGCCGGGGTGAGCATCGCCGGGCCCGGCACCAGCCCCTGAACGAAGAAGGCGCCCATGAGGATCGCGGTGGCGACGCTCGCGGGCACGCCGAACGCCACCGTCGTGACCAGGCTGCCCCCGAGCGAGGAGTTGTTGGCCGCGCCGGGGCCCAGCACGCCCTCCACCGCGCCCTTGCCGAACCGCTCCCGGCCGCTCGAGCTCTGGACGGCGTGGGCGTAGGCGAGCCATTGCGTCGTGGCGGCCCCGAGACCCGGAATGATCGAGATGAACGTGCCGAGCGCGCTGCAGCGAATGACGAGCAGCCAGTGCCGGAAGGTGTCGCGGACGCCTTCCCACACGCCGCCGACCCGGCCCACGTCGAGCTTCGCGATGCTCGAGCCCGCGATCGCCATCTCGAGGAGCTCGGGGATCGCGTAGAAGCCGATGGTGACGGGGACGAGCCCGATGCCGTCCCAGAGGAAGAGCTGCCCGAAGGTGTAGCGCTGGGTGCCGGTTACCGGATCGAGGCCGATCGTGGCCAGCCAGAGGCCGAGTCCGCCGGCCAGCAGGCCCTTCACCAGCGCTTCCCCGCTCAGCGAGGCGACGAAGGTGATGCCGAGCAGGGCCAGCATGAAGAACTCCGGGGAGCCCAGCGTGAGGACCAGCGGCCGCACGAGGGGAATGGCGAGCCCGAGCACGAGGGCGCCGAAGACCGCGCCGATGAGCGAGCTCATCATCGCCGCGCCGAGGGCGCGGCCGGCCTCGCCGTTCTTCGCCATGGCGTGACCGTCCACGATCGTGGCGGCGGTGGTGGGCTCGCCCGGAATCCCGAACAGGATCGACGTGATGTCGCCGGTCGTGGCGGTGACGGCGAGCATCCCCAGCAGGAAGGCGAACGCCTCGACCGGCGTCATCTTGAACACGAACGGCAGCATGAGCGCCAGGGTCGTCGGGCCGACGAGCCCGGGCAGGAGCCCCACGACGAAGCCGAGGGCCATGCCGATCAGCATCAGCCCGAACGTCGGCCACGCGAAGACCTGCGCGAGCCCGGTCACGCTGGCGTGGAGGAAGTCGGCGATCGCCGGGCTCCTTTCAGCCGGGGATGCTATCACGGGGCCCCGACGCGCCCGGCTTGACAAGGGGACGGGCGGGCGTGCTACATAACGAACGTTAGATAGGTATGGCCGCCACGGTCGTCGCCACCCACGAGCGGGCCGATGCCGCCGAGCGCATCCTCCGGGCGGCCATCGCCCTCTTTCGCGAGCGCGGCTATCACGGGAGCTCGATGCGTACGCTGGCGCGCGCGCTCCGGATGGAGGCGGCGAGCCTCTACTATCACTTCGCGTCCAAGCAGGACATCCTCTTCGCGATCCTCGACCGGACGCTCGACGGTCTCCTCGACGGCGTGGGCCGCGCCGTGGCGGCCGTCGACGGCCCCCCGGCGCGGCTGCGCGCGGCCGTGCGCTTCCACGTGCTCTTCCACGCGCACCGCCAGCACGAGGCCTTCCTGAGCGGGAGCGAGCTGCGCTCGCTCACCCAGGCCAACCTGCGCCTGGTTCTCGCCCGCCGCGACGAGTACGAGCGCGTGTTCCGCGGGCTTCTGAGCGTCGGCGCCCGCGCCGGCGTCTTTCAGGTCGGGGACGTGCGGCTGACCGCGATGGCCATCCTCACCATGTGCACCGGCGTGGCGACCTGGTTCTCGGACCGCGGCCGGCTCGCCCCCGAGTCCATCGCCGACCGCTACGTCGAGATGATCCTGCGCAGTGTCACGCGGCACCCAAAGGGGTCCCCGTCATGACCGTGGACGCACCGTTTCGCGACAAGGTCGAGGCCCTCGACGCGCCGAAGATGCCGGCCGAGTACCAGGTGCTGCTCAAGCGCGTGCTCCGGATCCAGGCCGACTGCGAGATCGGCGGCCCGCATCTCTACGTGAACCAGTGGCTCCTCACCGCCCCGTCGGCCGACGACCAGTGGATGCTGGCCAAGGTGGCCGGCGAGGAGATCGACCACTTCCGCAAGGTCAACCGCCTCCTCAACGAGCTGGGCGAGGACGTCTCCGAGCTGATGTACGTCGAGAAATCCCGGCGCGATCTGGAGGCGTTCCGCCAGGCGATGCCGACGTGGGCGGACGTCGCCGTCTTCGGCTTTCTCATCGACCGGGTGGGTCAATATCAGCTGGAAGAATTCGTCGACTGCTCGTACGCGCCCCTCGATCGCACGCTGCCGCGGATCATCCAGGAGGAGAAGACGCACGTCGGCTACGGCTATGTGAAGATGCGGGATCTGGTGCGAACCGACGAGGGGCGCGCGCAGGCGCAGGCGGCGCTGGACCGCTGGTACCCGCGCGGGCTCGACATGTTCGGGCTCGCGAACTCGCGCCGCGCCGCCCGGTACCAGCACTGGGGGCTGAAGCGACGGTCGAACGAGACCGCGCGCGCCGAGTACGTGGCCGAGGTGGCGCCGCTCATCGCGGGGCTGGGGCTGACCGTCCCGGACGCGACGGCCGGCCGCCACTTCCGGTGAGCGCGGCGCGGCCCGAGGGCGCCGGCAAGGAGCGGTGAGGTCATGACACACGACGTGCTCGAGAACGCCATGCGCGAGGTGGTGATCGCCAACCGCATTCTCGCGAACGAGCGGGTGGTCGACGCGTACGGCCACGTGAGCGTTCGCCATCCGCTCGATCCCACGCGCTACCTCCTCTCGCGCTCGCGCGCCCCCGAGCTCGTCGAGCGGGGCGACGTCATCGAGTTCGATCTGGAGGGCAAGGCGGTGAGCGGCGACGCGCGCCCGCCGTACCTGGAGCGCTTCATTCACGGCGCGATCTACGAAACGCGCCCCGACGTCCAGGCGGTGGTGCACGCCCACGCCGACGCGGTGCTGCCGTTCACCGTCTCGACGGTGCCGCTCAGGCCCGTCGTGCACATGGCCAGCTTCATCGGCGCCCGGCTGCCGGTCTGGGACATCCGCGACCGCTTCGGGGACACCAATCTGCTGGTGGTGAACATGGCGCAGGGACGCGATCTGGCGGGGAGCCTGGGCGCCGAGCGCGTCGTCCTCATGCGAGGGCACGGCTTCACGGCGGCCGCGCGCTCGCTCCAGGAGGTGATCCGGATGGCCGTCTACCTGCCGCTCAACGCCCGCGTTCTCGCCGAGGCGCTCCGCCTGGGCGAGGTGAAGTACCTGTCCCGCGGCGAGATCGACGCGCACGCGTCGATGAAACCCGACGACCCCTCGATGTACCGCGCGTGGGAGTACTGGGCCGTGCGCGCCGGCTGCGGCGATCTGCTCAGCGCACGCCGCTGAGCCGGGGCGCCGACGGCTCGTACATCCGGCGGGCGTTGTCGTAGAGGATCTTGCGCCGCGTCTCCACGCTCAGGTCGTCGCGCCGCGCCATCTCGTGCAGGTTCTCGGGGAAGTCGTGGTCCCAGTGGGGCACGTCGGTGGCGTAGAAGACGATGTCGTTGCCGAGCCGGCGAACGACCTCCGGCACCGATTTCTCGTCGCCCTCGGCGGCGAAGTAGAGCTGCCCCGAGCGCAGATAGTCGCTCGGCTTGCGCCGGCACAGCGGCGCCTCCGCCGCGCCGCGCTTGGCCCACTCCTCGTCCATCCGGTCCATCCAGAACGGGACCCAGGAGCAGCCCGCTTCCATGAAGCCGATCCGGAGCTGCGGATACTTCTCCGGCACGCCCTCGAAGATCATGCCGGTGAGCTGGATCATCTGGGCGACCGGATGCGAGAGCGTGTGAACCTCGATGAACTTGTCGAACCCGTCGGCGCCGAAGTACTGCGGACCCCGCACGGTGGCGTGGCACGCCACCATCGACCCGAGCCGCTCCGCCTCGGCGTAGATCGGGTGAAACTCGGGATGGCCGAGCGGCAGGCGAAGCCCGACGGCCGGCGCGAACGCGCCGCACATCCCGAGCTCGGTGACGGCCCGGCGCAGCTCCTTGACGGCCTCGGACACGTCCTGGAACGGAAGGAGCGCCACCGCCTTCAGGCGCGGGCTGGCGCTGAGGAACTCCTGATGGACGAAGTTGTTGTAGGCGCGACAGAGCGCGACGGCGAAGTCGGGCTCGCGCACCCAGCCGATGGCGAGGCCGCCGGTCGGGTAGAGAACGGCCGACTCCAGTCCGCCCTCGTCCATGATCCGGAGCCAGCTCTTCGCGTCGTTGACGCTGCTGCCGAGCTTGCCGCCGAGGGAGCGGTCCCACCCGTCCTCCGGGTAGTAGGACCGGCGGCCGGCCCAGGCCCCGCGCTCCCCGTAGCTGCCCTCGAGATAGGGGCGAAGCTGCTCGGTCGTCTCGGTGATGTGGCCGTCGGCGTCGATGACGGTGAACTCGACCATGGCCGCCTCCTCGGCGCGCTTCCGCGCCCCTTGACAGCTCGGACCCGGGCTCGGTATCAAGCGATCAGCCCTTCGTGTCCCGGCGCCGAGCCACCCGGATTCTGGCCGACGCCACCCGGCAATGGCAAGCCCGAGAGGAGCCGCGTCATGAGTCGTGCGACGGTCTTCATCTTCGCCCCGGTCGAGGAAGCCCGCGACAGCCACAAGAAGCTCGAGGCGGAGGGCTGCGAGCTGCGGCTGGGCAAGGCCTCCTGGGACACTCCGCAGGGCAACAGCGAGCCCGAGCTGGTCCGCATGGCGCAAGGCGCCCACGCGCTCATGGGCACGTCGATCCGGAACGCGCCGATCAGCCGTCGGATCATGGAGAGCTCGCCCGAGCTGCGGATTGTCGCCAAGTACACGATCGGCGTCGACGACGTGGACGTCGAGGCGGCGACGGATCTGGGCATCCTGGTCTGCCACGGGCCCACCGAATCGAACTGGGGCGGCGTCGCGGAGGGTACGATCACCGCCATGCTCACGATGCTGAAGAAGGTCAGGGAGCGTGACCGCCATCTCAAGGACGGCGGCAGCTGGCGCGATCAGAAGCTGCAGGGCACCTATCTCGGCGCTCGTCCCGACGGCTACGCAGGCGTCACGCTCGGTCTGATCGGCCTCGGGCGGATCGGCAGCCGGATCGCCACGCTGATGCGGCCGTGGAAGATGCGAATCCTGGCGGCCGATCCCTACGTGCCAGAGAGCAAGTTCGCGGAGCACGGCGTGACGCGCGTCGATCTGCCGGCGCTGCTACGCGAGTCGGACGTGGTGAGCCTGCACGTTGTCCTGACCCGGGAGACCCGGCACCTGATCGGGGCCGCGCAGCTGGCCCAGATGAAGCGCCACGCGATCCTGATCAACACCTCGCGCGGTCCCTGCGTGCAGGAGCCGGCGCTCATCGAGGCGCTGCTGCGCGGTCAGATCGGCGGGGCCGCCCTCGACGTGTTCGAGGAAGAGCCGCTCGCCCTCGACAGCCAGCTGCGCAATCTGGGCGACCGGGTGCTGCTCTCGCCCCACATGGTCTCGTCCAACGTGGGCAGCGGGCTCGGCCCGGGCATCGAGTGGGCGACCGAGTCGGTCCTGCGCGCGCTTCGCGGCGAGGTGCCCGACAACGTCTACAACAAAGAGGTCATCCCGCGCTGGGAACGCCGCTTCGGCGGCAAGAGCGTGGGATAGTGGAGTCGAGGAGGAATCGATGCCGCACATTCCCTATGTCGATCCGTCGTCGGTGACGGATCCGGAAATTCTCGGCTATCTGGAGCGCGCCCGTCGCGAGGGAACGCCGCGGCCCGAGAGCCAGGCGATCCGCGCCAATAATCCCAGCGTCATCCGAGCCTTCTCGCAGGCCTGGGAGCTGACGTTTCGCCAGGGCGTCTGCGATCACGCCATCAAGGAGCTCTGCCGGGTCTACGTCTCCAAATCCATCGAGTGCGAGTACTGAGGCGTTCAGCGTTCCGTCCAGGCCGGACGGAAGGGGCTGACCGAGGACAAGTACGACGACCTCCTGCACTTCGCCGATTCACCGAAATTCACCGAGCGGGAGAAAGTGGCGCTGACCTACGCGAGCGCCATCGTCTGGAACGCCGAGATCGCCGACGAGGCGCTGTGGGCGAAGCTGGGCCGCCACTTCTCGAACCCGGAGCTGGTCGAGCTCGGCTTCTTCATCGCGCTCACGCTGGGCCAGCAGCGGTGGATCAAGACGCTCGGCATCGGACACCGCGAGGTGCTGGCCGACACGACCGCCGGGCTCGCGCCGACGCCCACGGCGACGACGGGCGTCTGAGCGATCGGGCGACGTGACGACCTCGCGGGGCGTCTTCGTCTTCTCGCTCGTGCTGGCGCTGCTGGCCGGCTCCCGCTCCAGCGAGGCGCAGCCGCCGGAGCGGAGCGCCCGCATCGGCCTGCTGGCGCCGGCCTCTCGTAGCGAGGATGTCGAGGGCTTTCTGGCCGGCATGCGCGATCTCGGCTACATCGAGGGCCGCAACCTGGTCCTCGAGTACCGGGCGGCCGGAGGGAAGATCGAGCGTCTCGATGATCTGCTGGCGGAGCTGATCCGGCTCAAGGTCGACGTCATCGTCACCGGCGGAACACCCGCGGCGCTCGCCGCCAAGCGGGCGCGCACGACGATCCCCGTGGTCATCGGCGCGATGGGCGATCCCGTGGAAAGCGGCGTCGTGGCCAGCCTCGCCCGACCGGGCGGAAACATCACCGGGCTCTCCCTGGTGATCAGCGAGGGGTTCGCCGGGAAATACCTCGAGCTGCTCAGGGAGGCCGTTCCGAAGGCGTCGCGCGTCGCGATCCTCGGGCGGCCGTCGGCGAACAGCCCGGTTCAGGCCATGGAGCGCGCCGCCCGATCGTTCGACATCCGCCTGCAGCTCGTCGAGGTCGATCAGCCGGACCGGCTCGAGGGCGCCTTCGCGGCGATGGCGGCCCAGCAAGCCGCGGCCCTCATCGTCACGCCCAGCCCGCTCAACCTGGCCCACCGGGACCGGATCGTGAGCCTCGCGGCGAAGCACCGGCTCCCCGCCATGTACGGCCTCACGGCGTTCGTCGAGGCGGGCGGCTTGATGGCCTACGGAGCGAGCCTCCGGGAGCTGTACCGGCGGGCCGCGACCTACGTCGACAAGATCCTGAAGGGCGCGAAGCCGGCGGAGCTACCGGTCGAGCAGGCTACCAAGTTCGAGCTCGTCATCAACCTGAATACGGCTCGCGCCCTGGGCCTCGCGATCCCGCCCGCGCTTCGGCTGCGCGCGGACCGGGTCATCGAGTGACGACCGGCTCCTCGAAGAGCTCGACGGTACCCCGGGCGTTGTCGGTCAGCGCGAACACCTCGTAGAAGTCGATCTGCGGGTGCATCCCGTACCGCTCGACGATCCCGTCGAGCCACGGTCCACTGTAGAACGCCTTCGCGTCCGCCAGCGTCCGCCACTGGTAAACGCCCCCGGCCCAGCCGCTCTCGCTCCAGATGAAGTGCTTGCTGATCAAGCCCTTCGCCTGCTGGAATCCGGGCGCGATCTTGTGAAAGTGCTCCCGGCAGGCATCGTGGTCGATGTGCGGCGGCAGCTTGTAGCGCACGGTTGCCGTGATCATGTGCTCCTCCCGTGACTCGGCGTCACTCGCGCACCGTGACCTTGTAGGAGACGACCCGCGCGGGCGCCGCGTCGGCTTCCCAGAGCCGGCGGTACTCCAGGCGAAGCGTGCCCTCGCCCGCTTGCGTCGGCGCAAACCGCCAGGTCTCGGTGCCGCCGGCCCCCGCGTCGCCGGCGCCCTTCTCGTAGGTCGGGGCCCCTTCGGGCTCCAGGACGGCCGTCGACTGTTGCGCCAGCGACCAGCGGTAGCCGGTAGTCGGATTGCTCGGCAGGCGCACCACCAGCTGCTGATTGCGGGCGAGCGCCACGCTGCTGCCGGAATTCGCGTCGGTGACGCTCAGGGGCGCCGGCGGCGGAGCTTTCTTGGTGCAGGCGCCGAGGGGCAGCACCGCGACCGTCACGGCAATCAGGAGCCGCGCCCAACGTCCAAGATCGTGGCTCACGTTCGACCTCTCACCCCTGGAGCTTCGGCATGACGCGGCTGGCGAAGAGCTCGAGCGTGCGCGACGCCTCCGCGTGGCCGATTCCGCCGAAATTGATCTGTATCGAGGGCTCGAATTCCCCGAAGACCTCCCGGTGGTACCGGAGCTGCTCGACGACTTCCTCGGGCGTGCCGATCAGCGCCTGGCGGTCGCGCAGCATCGACTCGATGGTCGTCCGGGCGATCGACTCCACCATCTTGCCGTAGCTCGCGTACTGGGTCGCCTCGTGGCTCGCCCACGAGCCGACGGCCTCGCCGAAGACCTCGATGTACCGCTCGACCCGCGGGCGCGCGCCCTCGATCGCCTCGCGATGCGTCTCGGCGATGTAGCAATGCAGCGAGCTCTGGACCTGCTCGGCGCCCGGCGCGTGGCCGGCCTCGCGCCACGCCTCGCGGTAGGCGCGAACCATGTCGCGCACCTTGGCCATGCTGCCGGCGTAGGGCACGACCATCACGTTGTAGCCCCGGCGGCCCGCCCAGACGAACGACTCCACCGAGGCCACCGAGGCGACCCAGATGGGCGGATGCGGCTTCTGCACGGGACGCGGCTTCAGGTGGACGTCGCGGAACTGATGAAACTTGCCCGCGTAGGACACGCGCTCCTCGGTCCAGAGCCGGGTGACGATGTCGATGCCTTCCTCGAAGCGGGCGCGGCTCTCGTCCATGGACACGCCGAACACCTCGAACTCTCTCGGGATGAAGGCGCGGCCGAAGCCGACGTCGAGCCGGCCGTTGCTGAGGTTGTCGAGGAGCGCCAGCTCGGCGGCCAGCTTGACCGGGTGGTTGAAGGCGGGGATGACCGCGCCGGTGATCGGCCGGATCCGCGTGGTGCGGGCGGCCACCGCCGACAGAAACACGATCGGATTGGGCGAGTGGCCGCCGTAGTCGAAGAAGTAATGCTCGACGGTCTTGACGGAATTGAAGCCGAGCTGGTCGGCGCGCTCGGCCAGGCGGAGACACTGGGCGAAGTACTCCGCCGTCGAGTAGTCGCTCGGCCGGAACGACGGAAAGAAGTTGAGGCCGAACTTCATCGCCGGGCCGCGGCCGGCTCCGTCCGCTCGGCGAAGTGCGGCATCACTTCCTTGGCGAAGCGCTCCATGGCCCGCAGGGTGTCCCGGTGAGGGAGCTCGCCGAAGTTGAAGTAGAGGATGACCTCGGAGATACCGCCCTCCTCGCACCGCTTCAGCACCTCGATGCAGTGCTCGACGTCGCCGGTCACGATGCTCCGGTCACTCACCTGGTCCGGCGTCATCGCCCGGAGCCGCTCGACGATGTCCACGAAGTAGGCGATGTGGGGCGGCGCCGTGCGTCGATCGCTCGGAAAGACCGGCAGGATGCTGTGCAGGTAGTGGAGCAGGCGCTCACGCGCGCGGTCGGCCTCGTCCCGGCTGTGGGCGACCGACACGAAATAGCTGCACATGACCTTCGGGTCCGGGTGGCCGGCCTCGCGGGCCATGCGCTTGCTCTCGCGGGCCGCCTCCTGGACCGAGCCGAACAGCATGGCGGCGGCGAACGGCGCGAAGATCGTGTTGACGCGAAGCCGCGCCGCCAGCTCGATCGACGGCTTCGAGAAGCACGCCACGTACACCTCGGGGTGCGGCTGCTGCACCGGCCGGGGGACGATCGTGAGCGGCTCCGGCGTCGAGTAGTACCGGCCGTGGAACTCGAACGGCGACTGCCGCCACGCCGCCATCATGTACGCCATCTGCTCGTCGAAGACGGCGCGGCTGTCCGCGAAGGACGCGCCGAACGGCGTGTACTCGCCCTGGTCGTAGCCGCGGCCGGCCGAGAACACGGCGCGGCCCTCGCTCAGGAGGTCGAGCAGGTTGAACTCTTCCACCATCCGCAGCGGGTGATTGATGGGCAGCACCACCGTGGCCGGGCCGAGCTTGAGCCGCTTCGTGCGGACGGCGACGTGGGCCAGGAACATGGTGGGCGAGGGCAGCACGCCGAAGCGGCCGAAGTGGTGCTCGGGAACCCAGGCGCTGTGATAGCCCATCGCCTCGGCCTCGACGCATTCCTCGACCACGTCCAGGAGAAACTGATTGGGATCGCGCCGATCCGGACCGTACGCCTGCGGATTGTCGGTCAGCGTGAAGTAGCCGAACTTCATCGAAGGCTAGCCGAGCGGTCCTTGATAGACCTGGTCGACGTACGTGTCGGAGAGCGGCTCCAGTGTTTCCGGCCAGACCGCCGGCACCGCACGCCGCTCCGCGGCGGGCCGCACCTTGCCGTCCCAGCCGAGCTGCTCCATGTAGTAGTAGAGCTGGATGCAGTGGCCGTCCGGGTCCAGCGCGAACGCCGAGTAATCGATGCCCGGGTAGAGCTCGGGCGGGATCGAGTCGACGAACGTTACCCCGCGGGATTTCAGGTAGGTGACGGCCTCGCGCAGCTGCGCATAGCTCCCGACCTCGACGCCGAACGACATGCAGGTCGTGTGCTCGGACAGGCCGAGCGTGCGCCGGAGCTCCCGCGGGAAGAGCCCCACGCTGTGATGCTCGGCGCCGGCGCGCAGGAACACGCAGCGTGCGCCGCGATAGACGGTCTCCTCGCTCTTCACGAAGCCGAGGTGCCCGACGTAGAACGCCTCCGCGCGCGCCACGTCGGCGACGAACAGCCCCACCGGGCCGATCTTGGTGATCTTGAACGGACGCGGCAGCAGCACGCCTTCCACCTCGTAGGACTCGGTCGAGGCTTCCCGCGTGCGGTTGCCCGCGAAGACGTCGATGCCCTTCTCGAGCGCCTCCGCCACCTCGGCGATCTCGGACACCTGCGGCAGCGACGGCTTCTCGCGGAAGCCGCGGTAGTACATCTCGGTCGGCTTGCTCAGCTGGTTCCAGCCGATCTGCTCGATGCCGTAGTAGAGCTCGATGGTGTGGCCGTCGGGGTCGTACACGTACACGTGCCAGTTGCTGCCGGGCATGTCGCGGCCCACGCGCTGGATGGGGATGCCGTGCTCCTGGAAGTAGGTGTGGGCGTCCATGATCTCCTTGAGGCTTCCGCACTGCCAGGTGATCTGGTTCACCGTGACCTCGGGCGCGAATTTCCGATCGGGCCGGTGGTCGAGCACGCGCTTGTTGAAGAGCACGAACGCGTGGTGATCCGTCCCATAGCGCATGAAATAGCCGCGCGTGTCGCCGAGGCCGCCGCCCTTGGGCGCCCACGGCATCTTCCCGAAGTCCAGGACGTCGGAGTGCCGGAACCCGAGGAGCCGCTCGTAGAAGTCGAGCCCCTCGGTCATCTGGACCGCGTTGAAGCCGAAATGGCCCAGCCGCCGGATCTTGAAGGGCCGCGGCAGGAGAACGCCACCGACGCTGTAGCGAGTGGAGTTGGATGTCATCGTTCGCTCCCTCCTCGAATTGGTGAAGGCGGGGCTCAGCCCGCGCCCTTCTCGATTCCGGTGGCCCGGTCCACCGACGGCGCGCCCGGGCCCATCAGCACGACCGCCAGGGCCAGCACGCCGAGGGTGAACACTAACTCGAAGCCATTCTTGCTGATGAAGAAGCCGTTGACCAGGTGCACCTTGAGCAGCGCGACCGCCATGTCGATGACGAGCCCCGCCGCCCAGAAGCGGGTCAGGAACCCGAAGAAGATGCAGATGCCGCCCACGAACTCGGTGATGGCCACGACCCAGGCCAGGGGGACGTGCGGCTCGATGCCGGACTTCGCGAGGATGCCGGCGAAGCCCGCGATCCCTCCGGCCCCGAGGAGCTTCTGCGATCCGTGCATCACGAAGACAAAGCCGAGGAGGAGACGCAAGACCAGCACGGCCAACCGCTGCAACCCCTCGAGCCGCTGTGGCACGGGTGCCCTCGCTTTCCATCGGGCCACTCGGGCCCGAGCTCTGGGTGCGTGCGATGCTCGACGATGCCCCGGACGGGCCTGAGGATGCCTGCGTCGGGGCCCTCGCCGCAACGGTAATCTGGGCGATCATAAAGCCGTGGAAGGCAAACGCCGCATTGCCGCCGTCCTGGGCGTCGCGCTCTCGTTCGGCGGGGCCGCGTTCTCCGCCGACGAGGTCGAGGTCGAGCTCGTCGGATTCCTGAGTAACCTGCCGGAAGAAGGGGTGCGGCTGCCGCCGGCCGGCGTGACGACGGCGCGGCTCGAAGTTCCGAACGAGCAGGGAGGCTCCCGGATCGCGTTCACGGTCGAATTCACGCCGCGCACGGAGTTCGCCCGGGACGCCGGTCGCCTCCGCAACGACCAGCTCGTCGTGCTCGAGGGCGTGCTGGGGCCGGGCCGGCTCTGGGTACGCCGTATCCACGAGGTCGACATCGCCGAGTACGGCGGTCGCATCGGGCTGCGCGACGGTCCCCTGGACTTGCCAGTGGTCGCCGACCGCCTGGTCGAGATCTTCCTCGACGGCGCCTCGACGCTGCCCGTGACGTTCCTCCTGACACCCAAGACGACCTCACGGCAGTCGAAGCTCGGCGATGGCCAGCCGGTAACGATCGCGGTCGTGAGCGGCCGGCGCG
>QHSM01000186.1 GCA_003221595.1 Candidatus Rokuibacteriota bacterium
CACCGCCCGACGTTCGACGAGAAGGCCTTCCGGGAGACCCTCGTCGGCTGCCGCCTGCAGCGTCATATGCAGGCCCTGGGCGCGTACGGCTTCCTCGCCGAGGTGAAAGGGAAAAAGTACTTCCTCAAGCACGTCCCCGAAGCGCTCGATCTGCTGCGGGCCGATATCGCCGAGGCCCGGCAGGACTACCCGGAGCTCGAGCGGCTCATTGCGATCCTCTGAGGGCGGCGTCGCCCCAGGCCCGCTCCCCTGCGCTCAGTCGAAGATGATGCCGCCGTCCACGTTGAAGGATTGGCCGGTGATGTTCCGCGCCCCGGGCGTGGCCAGAAAGACGGCCAGGGCCGCGATGTCCTCGGGCTCGTTGGCGCGCCCGAGCGGGATGGCGGCGTTCCGGCGTCGCGCCATCTCCTCGACCGTCACGCCCTCGTCGGCGGCGCGAGTTCGAAGATTCGCGTCCGAGAGCGCGGTGACGGTGGTCCCCGGGCAGATCGCGTTCACGTTGATGTTGTGCGGAGCGAGCTGGAGGGCCGCCATGCGCGTCATGCTGATGACCGCCCCCTTGCTGCCGGCGTAGATCACGTTCGAGGCGCCGGCGTAGCCCTTGCCGGCGATCGACGCGATGTTCACGATGACCCCGCTGCGGCGGGGGATCATCTCGCGCGCGACCCGCTGCAGGCAAAAGAAGACGCCCTTGCCGTTGACCCGCATGATGCGGTCCCAGTCCTCTTCGGTGAGATCCATCACGTAGGCTCGCCGGGTCACCCCGGCGTTGTTCACGAGCACGTCGATCCGGCCGAAGCTGTCGATGATCCGGCGAACCATGCCGTCGATGCTCCTGAGGTCCCCGACGTCGGCACCGAGCGCCAGCCCCTTGCGGCCGAGCGCGCTGACGGCGTCCGCCGTCGGCTTGACGGCCGCCTCGTCCAGGTCGATGGCGACCACGTGCGCGCCACTCTTGCCCAGCGCCAGCGCCGTCGCGCGGCCGATGCCGCGGGCGGCGCCGGTCACCACTGCGACTCGATCGGCGAGCGGCTGTCCCGCGTCGGCCATCGCTACATCCCCGGCGGAGTCAGGAGCTCGGCGACCACCCACTTGGCGGAGCGGCCCGAGGCGACGCGCTGGATGTTGTCGAACCCGTTGCGGAACCGCGCCGACCAGTTCTCCCAGGTCGGCCCGGCCGAGTGCGGCGTGAGCGTGACGTTCTTCAGGGCATAGAGCGGGTGGTTCGCCTTCGCCGGCTCCTCGACCAGCACGTCGAGCCCGGCCGCCAGGATCTGCCCGCTGGTCAGCGCCTTGTGGAGGGCCCCCTCATCCACCACCGGGCCGCGGCAGGTGTTGATGAGGATGGCGGTCTTCTTCATCATCCCGAGCTCGCGGGCGCCGATGAGGTTCCGCGTGCTCTCGTCGAGCGGCACGTGCAGGGTGACGATGTCGGCCGTCTGCAACAGCTCGGTGAACAGGACGAAGCGGACGCCGAGGGCGTCTTCCTGGTCCTCGGTGAGCCGCACGGTGTCGTAGTACAGAACGTTCATGTTGAAGGCGTGCGCGAGCCGGGCGACCTTCTTGCCGATGTTGCCGAGACCGACGATGCCGAGCGTCTTGCCGTGCAGCTCGAACACCCGCGAGTCGAGGTGGTTGCCCACGCGCCACTTGCCGGCGACCACGTCGTTGTGAAACACCACCAGCCGCTTGAGGACGGCCAGCATCAGCATGATCGCGTGCTCGGACACCGCGATCGCGTTGGCGCCGCCGTTGTTGGCGACCGGCACCTTCGCCTTCCGGGCCGACTCGATGTCGACCCGGTCGTAGCCGGCGCTGAGGAGCTGAACCAGCTTCAGCTTGGGCGCCGACCGGAAGAACTCGCCGGCGATCGGGCGGCCGAGCCCCATGACGTACTCGGCGTCCTTGATCGCTTCGTAGAATTCGGGGGTGTCCTGATCGACCACCACGAGCTCGAAGCCGGGAGGCGTCAGCTTTCTCGCCATGTCGAGGATCGCATCGGGCTGCTTGGGAATGAAGACGATCTTGGTCGCCATCTCCGGCTCCTTTGTGGTTTGACGAGGCTTACGCCAGTGGAACGGTCGCCGTTACGCAGATCTGGTTGCCGAGCACGCGCGTCGTGTGTCCCTTGCCCGTCGTGTCCTCCACGAGCCGGGCATCACCGGGACCGAACACGTGCTTCGAGCCGTCCCCCAGGCCGATCTCGAGCTGCCCCGAGAGAATGATGACGAACTGGCGGCGGGGGGCCGGATGCCAGTCGAGAAACTGGCCGGCCGGCCACTCCCGGAACGATATCTGACTCGCGGCAAGACCCTTGAGCCAGTCGGGCTTCGCCTTGAGGTCGATCTTCTCGACGTGGGCCTGCTGGTCGGCGCCCGCGTACAACCGGAATGTCCCCATCCCATCCTCCTCGCGCGCTTCGTCAACAAGATAGGGATGCTAGCATAGAAGGCGACCCATGACCGGCCGCATGCCGGGACCGACGTCCCACACATTCTTCTCGCAGCGCCTGCGCCTGCACTACGTCGACTGGGGCAATCCGACCCGGCCGCCGCTGCTGATGCTGCACGGCGGGCGCGATCACTGCCGGAACTGGGACTGGGCCGCCGCGGCGCTGCGGGACGAGTGGCACATCATCGCGCCCGATCTCCGCGGGCATGGCGACAGCCAGTGGTCGACCGACGGCAGCTACACGATGGCCGGCTACATCTACGATCTGGCCCAGCTCGTCCATCAGCAGCGCCTGGCCCCGGTGACGATCGTCGCCCATTCCCTCGGCGGCCAGGTCGCCCTCCGCTACGCCGGCATCTATCCGGACACGGTTGCCCGGCTCGTCGCCATCGAGGGGCTTGGGCCCTCGCCGGCGCGACTCAAGGCGGGTAGCGCGAAGACCATCGTGGAGCGGATGGACGAATGGGTCGCCGAGCAGCGCGGCCTCGCCGCGCGGCTGCCGCGCCGCTACGCGTCGATCGAGGACGCCTTCGGGCGGATGCAGGGGGAAAACCCGCACCTCACGGCCGAGCAGGCGCGGCATCTGACCGTCCACGGCGCCAACCAGAACGAGGACGGGACGTACAGCTGGAAGTTCGACAACTACGTACGCGCGTGGCCGCCCTACGACATGCAGGGTCGCGACATCCAGCTCCTCTGGTCGCGGATCACCTGCCCGACCCTCTTGCTGTACGGCAAGGAGAGCCAGGCCGGCGATCCCGCCCAAGACGGACGCGCGCGACATTTCCGTGACGTCCGCGTAGCCGGCATCGATCGCGCCGGCCACTGGCTCCACCACGACCGCCTCGACGACTTCCTGCGCATCCTCCGCGACTTCCTCGCCGCCGATAGTTCCAAGGCGCGCTAAGGCGGGGAGCGGTCCGAACCGGACTGGTTGGGGTCGAGACGACCACGCGGCACGCGTGCGCTGTCCCGCGGCGGCTGGGCTCCATCACGGGGCGCGTCGTCCGGCGATCGCATGGCGGGAACGGGTCCTTCGACCCCAACCGGCTCCGGCGCCGACCGCACCCCGTCCCAGCGAGCGCGCCTGCTTGTTGAACGCGAGCGTGGGCCTGACGCTAGCGAGCTCGGGAAGCTTCGATGGCGACGATCACGCGCCGGCCGCTCACGACCGCGATCGTGACGGGCTGACCGTCACCGAGTGTCGACTGCC
>QHSM01000187.1 GCA_003221595.1 Candidatus Rokuibacteriota bacterium
CGGTCGGGCGGGTCGCCCACCCAGTTGTTCGTGAGGGCGCCGACGCGCAGGGCGCGGGCGCGGATGCGCCGGATCGCCTCGAGCATGCGCGGCCGCGGCACGCCCGCCTCGGCGATGGCGGCCATGAGCCGCCGCGCGTCGACAGCGGCACCGCGCGACCGGCATTCGGCCTCGAAGGGCTCGCAGAACGCGGCGACGGTGAGCTCGCCCCGCTCGAGCCGCGCCCACGCGCCGCGCTCGCCGGCCTCGACGACCGCCCGGTTGATCGCGCCGGGCTCGATGCCGTGCTCTCGCTCGTAGCGCGCGATCGCGTGAAGCGGCGAGTCCTGAACGACGCCGCCGATATCGAACACCACGCCCGCGATGCTCATGCCCGAATGCTACCCTAGCGCGCTATGGACAATGCGCGCCCGTTCGCCGGCATCGAGGTGGTCGAGTTCGGCCAGTTCATCGCGGTTCCCTTCTGCGCCCAGATTCTCTCGGAGGGCGGCGCTCACGTCATCAAGGTGGAGTCGGTCGACGGCGACCCGGTGCGCCAGCTGGCGCCGCTGGCGCCCGGCGAGACGCGCCACTTCATCTCCCGGAACCGGGGCAAGCATTCGCTGCCGCTCGACCTCCGCCATCCGTCTGCCCGGCGCGTCGTCGACCGCCTCATGGCCCGCGCCGACGTCGTGCTCACGAACTTCCGCCCCGGCCTGGCGGCCGAGCTGGGCCTGGACTGGGCGAGCCTGGCGCCGCGCCATCCGCGTCTCGTGGTCGGCAACGTCAGCGCGTTCGGCCGCCGCGGTCCGGCGGCGCGACTCGCCGGCATGGACCTGGTCGTGCAGGCGCGCAGCGGGCTCATGGCGGCGGGTGGCAACATCCAGGACGGCGTGCCCACGGGCGGCGAAAACCCGGTGGTCGATTACATGTGCGCGATGACGCTCGCGTTCGGGATCACGTCGGCGCTGCTGCGCCGAACCGCCACCGGGCGCGGCGGCGAAGTGGACGTCTCGCTCCTGATGGCGGCGCTCATGGTCCAGAACAACAACATGGTGCGCATCGAGTCGGCCGACGGCGCCGCTCATACCGCGATCCGCGCCCGGCTCGCGGAGATGCGCGCGACCGGACGGCCGTACGCCGAGCAGGCGGCGCTCACGCCGCAGATCCGGCCGCCCGGGACGGTTCACGTCTACTACCGCACCTACGCGACCCGGGACGCCGCGATCGCCGTCGCGTGCGGAAGCCCGGCGCTCCGGCGCGCCTTCATGCGAACGGTGGGGCTCACCGACGAGGCGCTCGACCGTCCGATCGCCGACCGCGAGAAGGAGGTGCAGCACTACCGGACGCTCGGCCGGGCGGCCGAAGCGGCCCTGGCCTCACGCACCACCGCCGAGTGGCAGGCGGGCTTCGAGGCGGCGGGCGTTCCCGCGGCCGGGGTCAAGCTGCCGCTCGAGCTCCTGGACGACGAGCAGCCGCTGGCCAACGGGATGCTTCACGACGTGACCCATCCGGCGCTCGGCCGCCTCCGGGTCCTGGCATCGCCCGTCGCGCTGGATGGCGGCGGCTTCGTCTCGGCGCCGCTGACGCTGCCGTTCGGCTCGGAGACGCGCGCGATCCTCGGCGGCCTCGGCTTCTCGGCCGCCGACGTGGAGACGCTCCTGGCCGAAGGCGTGACGCGGGAGGGAATGAAGCCGCGCGGCTGAGCGCGCGGCGGCCCTTCAGTTGCGCGAGGGGCCGCCGGTCGCGGGCTGCAGATCGGCGAGGCCGACGCGGCGCTCGATCCGCGGGTTGCGCAGATCGATGGTCACCCGGAGCGCCCGGAGCCCGTGCACGCCCTGCAGCTCGTCCAGCTCGACGTCCTCGACCTCGCCGGTGAGGTAGCCGAGCGACTGGAGATACTCGATGTAGTGCCGGTACTCGTGCGCCTCGGCCGGGTGCGCGTAGACGATCGCGAGCTTCCCGGGCTGGGTGATGCGCTCGTCCGTTCCCTTGATGACCGCCTTGTCGATGCGCTTCTTGACGATCTCGTACCGGATGTCGTACGCGCCGTCGACGTCGAAGCGCTTCTCGTCGAAGCGGAAGCGGATCGACAGCGGGGCGTGCTGCACGAGCACGAGGTGCGTGACCTCGAGCGGGACCGGCAGCTTCTCCTTGAGCCGATTGACCCGCAGCGCGACGCCGCACGTGACCATCAGCTGCCAGAGACGGAGGCTCTTCAGGTAGAGCGGGTCGAAGCGGCCGTCCTCGAGCAGCGAGCCACCGACGTAGATCTGGTGGTCGACCCCGTCCGTCTTCTGCTTCTCGAAGTAGTGCGGGAACATCGTCTGGGCGGTCTGATCCTCGAGGTCCAGGTAGGACGAGATCCCGTCGGCGATACGCGTCACGCTCTCCTCGAACAGGCGCCGCCGGTCGTACACGGTGCCGATCCGGGGGTCGAGGGAGGCGCGGTAGGCTTCGATTCGCTCGCGCACGCCGGGCCCGAACGTCTGGAGGTGGTCGAACTTCGCCTCGACGTCGGCGCGCAGGAACGCGATGATCGAGACCTCGTCGCCCGAGTTGAGATGCGTCTGGATCTTGGCGGCGTGCTTGTCCAGCCGGTAGAGGAGCTCGTGCAGCCCGGGCAGCGGCCGCGCGTCGTGCGCCCAGCGGATCACGTCGCGGGCCAGTCGGAGCTGTGTGAGCAGGTCGGCCTGGATGGCAAGGCTCCGCTGCGTCGAGGAGCCCCGGATGTCCGACAGGGCGTAGAGGGGATAGACCCGGTCGAACACGATGGGCTCGAGCTCCGCACCCGTGTCGTTCGCGTCCTCGGCCCGCTGGTCGATGCTCTTGAGGACGGCCTTGCGGAATCGCCACTCGACCACCGGATGGATCGCCGTGCACTTCTCTTTGATGAACGCCTGGATGCGCGAGTTCAGCTCCTCCATGCTGCGCTGGACGGCCATGGAGAAGAGCGGCAGGATCTGGTGGAGCTTCGGCAGGAGCGTGGCGTCCAGGTCGCCCACCTTCGGCGAGCCGAGCTCGAGGGTGCCGATGACGCGGTCCTGATAGAGCAGGGGCGCCACGATGATGTTCCGGAGCCCCCACTCGATGATCTCGTTGTCGGCCGGGGTCCGGTTCGGCATCTCCGCCAGATCCTCGACGATCAGCGGGTTCCGCTCGGCCACCGCGCGCTCGTAGACCGATCCCCGGAACTCCTCGACGGTGTGGTGGCGCGAGTCGGCGAAGATGCACGCGTTCTCGCACTCGGAGCCGTAGTTCAGGACGAGCACCTGGTCGCCGTCGAGAGCGGCCAGGCCGAAGCGCAGCTCGGGCCGCCGGAACAGCGTGCGCAGCTTGTCCTGCAGGGCGCCGAAGCGCGCGTGCGACACGATCGACTCCTTGTCGATCAGGTCGCGCTCCAGCGAGGACAGCACCTCCTGGTCCGTCACCTCGATGGCCCGGAAGATCGTGAATCCGCTGAACATGAACCGGTCGGGCGGGAGGACGTCGCGCATCAGGTCCGGATCGAGAAGGTCGCGGCGCAGCCGCCGCCGGATCTCGTCGCTCAGCGGCGGCACGTCACCGACGGTCTTGACCTCCACGAACCGCCAGTCGAACTCCATCTTGAAGTGGCGGTCGAGCTTCGTGTCCGGATCGGGCACGGTGAGCACCAGCGGATAGTCCACGATCAGGTTGACCCCGTAGATCCGCTCCAGCACCAGCGCGTAGGCGAAGAAGATTCGCATCGCGCTCACCATGGGCGCATCGAGGTTCACCCGGCCGCGGAGGGTGCCGTCTTCCGCGCGCAGGTGGCGCTCGAAGGGCGGCGTGGCGTAGAAGCTCTTGAGCTGGAACGGGACGAGGACGGCCGAGAACTCCTGCTCGAAGAAGGCCGGCGCAAAGATGCCGGCCATGACGACCTCGATGAGCTTGCGATGGCGGTCGATGACGGACAGATCCGTGATCGGGCCCAGGAGTTCGGGCACCTGGCTGACCTGCTCGCGGACCGTCCGGACGAAGACCCCCTTGGAGGACGTGTCGTCGCCGAACTTCTTTTCCCAGAACCTCAAGATGGGTACCAGGCTCAGCTCGCTCTGGAACGGAAACCCCTGCGGGTCACCCCGGAGCGCGGTCTGCAGATCGGTCGACCGCGGCGTGAACGTTCCGGTCAGGCGGAGCATGAGGCTATTGTAGCAAGCCGCGCCACCCGGCCCCCGGGATCAGCCATGAGGTGGTGCGCGCCGCAGGCCGTCGCGGGGCTGGGGCCCCGCCGGCCGAGGCGCGCCTCAGAAGTAGTAGAATCGCGCGAGATAACGCAAGGGGGGACCATGGAACACCGCACGCTCGGTCACAGCTCGCTCTCGGTGTCGGCGCTCGGCCTGGGCTGCATGTCCATGTCGGGAACGTACGGCAAGGGCGACGACGCACAGTCGATCGGGGTCGTTCAGCACGCGCTGGACGTGGGCGTGAACCTCCTCGACTCGTCGGACATGTACGGCTTCGGCCACAACGAGGAGCTTCTGGGCCGGGCCATTCGCGGCCGCCGGGACCAGGTGGTGCTCACCACCAAGTTCGGACAGGCGCGGACGCCCGAGGGGCGCGCGATCGTCAACGGCCGGCCCGAGTACGTCGCCCAGGCCTGCGACCTGAGCCTCAAGCGGCTCGGCGTGGACGTCATCGACCTCTACTATCAGCACCGGGTCGATCCGACCGTGCCGATCGAGGACACGGTCGGCGCCATGAAGCGGCTGATC
>QHSM01000188.1 GCA_003221595.1 Candidatus Rokuibacteriota bacterium
GCGCGGCGCAGCGGGGGCGATCGGGGTCGAGATGACCACGCGGCACGTGTGCGCTGCTCCGCGGCGGCTGGGCTCCATCAGGGCTCGCGACTTCCGGCGCCGCACGAGGGAACGGGTCCCTTCGACCCCGGCCGCCCCCGCCGCGCCGCGGTCGTGACGGCTCAGCGCTTCGCGACGATTCTGCGTCAGTAGAGGTGGCAGGCGGTGAAGCGTCCGGGCTTGATCTCGCGCCACTCGGGCTCGTCGCTTCCGCAGCGGGGCAAGGCTCGGGGGCAGCGCGGGTGGAAGCGGCAGCCCGACGGCGGCGTCACCGGGTTGGGTACCTCACCGGACAGTATGATCCGCTGCCGGCGGGCTGAGGGATGGAGCGGCAGCGCCGCGGACAGGAGCGCTTCCGTGTAGGGATGGAGCGGCTCGGCGTACACGCCGTCGCACGCGCCGGTCTCGACGAGCTTGCCCGCGTACATGACGGCCAGGCGCGTCGCCAGGTAACGCGCCGCCGCCAGATCGTGAGAGATGATCACGTAGGCCAGCCCCAGCTCTTCTTGAAGGTGCTTCAAGAGGTTCAGGATCTGCGCGCGGATGGACACGTCCAGGGCCGAGACCGGCTCGTCGAGGATGATGAACTTCGGGTAGGTCACCAGAGCTCGGGCGATCGCGATGCGCTGGCGCTGGCCCCCGCTGAACTCGTGCGGATAGAGCGCGGCGCCTTCGCGCGGGAGACCAACCAGCTGCAGGACCTCCCGGACGCGATCGGACACCTCGGCGCGGCTCAGGCCGCTGCCGCTGGGGAGCGGCTCGGCGACGATGTCGCCCACGCGCATCCGCGGATTCAGCGAGCTGTAGGGATCCTGAAACACGGCCTGCACGGCGCGACGGTAGCGCGCGAGGTCGTCGCGCTCGAAGTCGCCGATCGCCTTGCCGTCGAAGAGGAGCGAGCCCGCCGTCGGACGCTCCAGGAGCAGGAGGAGCCGGGCGAGCGTGGTCTTGCCGGATCCCGACTCCCCGACGATCCCGAGCGTCTCGCCCTCGGCCACCTGGACGCTCACGCCGTCGAGCGCCTTGACCCATCCGCGCCTGCCGCTCATCGAGAAGCCCGACGTGACCGGGAAGTACTTCGTGAGCCCGATCGCCTCGAGCTTCACGTCAGGCCGGAGTCCTCGCCGGCACGGCCCAGCAGCTCGCCGTGTGGCCGCGCGCGACGTCCACCGTCGCCGGAAACGCCTCGTCGCAGACGGCCTGCCGCTCCGGGCACCGGGGAGCGAAGGGACATCCCGGGGGCAGGCGGGCCAGGTCGGGCGGCTGCCCGCCGATCTCGACGAGCTGCTGGCGCTTGAGCGCCACGTCCGGCAGGCACCGCAGCAGCGCCCGCGTGTAGGGATGGCTCGGATTGTCGAAGACCTGGAGTGTGCTGCCCATCTCGACGATCCGGCCGGCGTACATCACCGCGACCCGGTCGGCGATGGCCGCCACGATGCCGAAGTCGTGCGTGACCAGGATGACCGCCACGCCGGCCGAGGCCTGCACGTCCTTGAGCAGCTCGAGGTACTGGGCCTGGATGGTCACGTCGAGCGCCGTGGTCGGCTCGTCGGCGATCAGCAGGCGAGGGGCGCACGAGAGCGCGATGGCGCTCGAGACACGCTGCCGCATCCCGCCGCTGAACTGATGCGCGTAGTGACCGAGTCGCGTGTCGGCAGCCGGGATACGCAGACGGCGAAGCGAATCCAGGACCCGCTCTCTCAGCGAGGCGCCGCGCAACCCTTGATGGAGTCGCACGACCTCGCCCACCTGCGTGCCGATCGTCAGGGCGGGATTGAGCGAGGTGAGCGGATCCTGGAGCACCATGGCGATCTGCTTGCCCCGCACGCGCCGCATCTCGGCCGGGCTTTTCTGGAGCAGATCCTCGCCGGCGAACATGACGCGGCCGCCGACGATCCGGCCCGCCGGCTCGGGGACCAGCCGGACCAGCGAGAGACAGGTCACCGACTTCCCCGAGCCCGACTCGCCGACGAGGGCCAGCGTCTCGCCGGCATGGAGCGTGAAGCTCACGCCGTCGACCGCCCGGGTGACGCCGCGACGGGTGAAGAAATGGGTCCTGAGATCCTCCACCACCAGCAACGGTGGAGCGGCGTGCGTCACCTGGCCTTCACCTTCACGTCCTCGTAGGGCGACGACCACGGGTAGTCGGCGATGAGCCCCAGGCCCGACTCGGCGACGCGGGAGCCCTGCGCGTTCAGGACAACCAGCTGCCAGATCGGGAGGAACATGACCTTCTCGTGGATCAGCTGCTGGACGCGATGCAGGACCGCCTCGCGCTTCTTGTGGTCGAGCTCGCCCACCTGCTCCTCGAAGAGCCCGTCGATGTCGGGATAGCCGCCGTAGGCGTAGATCCCGCCCGAGGTCGCGTACGGCTCGATCCGGGTGGCCGCGTTGCCGGCGATGCCGCTCAAGCCATATATGATGTTCTTCAGCTTTTTCTCTTGATAAGACTTCATGAATCCGGCCCGCTCGAGCGGACGAAGCTTGGTCTTGATCCCGGCCGCCTGCAGATAGTTGAGCACGGCCTCCGCGGTGCGGCTGGTGGCGGCGTCGCACCAGAAATCTCCGGCGTCGAAGCCTTTCGGGTAGCCGGCCTCGGCCAGAAGCTGCTTGGCCTTGGCCGGGTCGTACGCGATCGCCGGCGGCTGCCAGTAGAAGTCGAAGCTGATGGGGATGATGCTCCCGGAGATCTTCGAGAAGCCCAGGTTCTCGGCCTGGTTGATCGCCTGCCGGTCGATGGCGTGGGTCGCCGCCAGCCTGACCCGCCGGTCGTGCCAGGGCGAAGCCTGATCCCACTGATCGGCAAAGAGGAGCCAGTGGGTGCTCGTGAACGGCGTGGGCTTGAGCGTGAGCCCGGAGGTGCGCCGTACTTCCTCGCCGATCTCGCCGGCCAGGCCGTAGGCGATGTCGGCTTCACCGGTCTTGAGCATGGCGAGCCGCGTCGCGGGGTCGGGCACGCTCTTGAACACCAGGCGCTTCACGCTCGGGGTCTTTCGCCAGTAGCCGTCGAAGGCCTCGAGCACGAGCTCGACCCCCGGGCTGAACGAGACGAACCGGTAGGGGCCGGCGCCGATCGGCGCCTTCTTGAACCCCTCCTCGCCCACCTTCTCGACGTACTTCTTGGGGACGATCCACGCGGCGCCCGTGGCCGGCGTGGCGTAGAAGGTCAGGAAGTCCGCCCACGGCTGCTTCAGCCGGAAGCGCACGCGCCCTGCATCCACGACCTCGACCGCGGCGGTCCTGTCCTTGAGGGCCTTCGCCGAGATCCCGCGGTAGCGCTCGAACGAGTACTTCACGTCTTCGGCGGTTACCGGGTCGCCGTTGTGAAACCGTACGCCCTTGCGCAGCACGAACTCGTAGACGAGGCCGTCGGACGACGCGGTCCACGACTCGGCGAGGCTGGCAGAGATGCTCTTGCCCGGCATCGGCTTGGCGAGCGCGTCGTGCAGCGCGTAGAGGAACATGAACGGGGTGATGAGCCCCGGAGTCTCGGCCGGCTCGTAGAGGGTTGGCGTGGGCGAGAAGTGCAGGCCCCACGTCAGCTGGCCCGTCGGCGGCTCGCCCGGCCCCTGCGCGACGGCGATCCCGTGGATCGACGCGACCAGTGCCAGAGCCATCGCACCGGCCGCGAGCAGTCTATGTCGCTTCATGCCTGGTCCTCACATGAGGTCCCGTACCTCATCGTGCCTTGAGCTTCACGTCCTCGTACGGGGCCGAATAGCCGTGATAGGTGATGAGCCCGAGGCCAGATTCGGCGACCCGCGGACCGTAGCCGTTCAGGAACGCGGGCTCGAAGAGCGGCGCGTACATCGCCTTCTCGTGCATGAGCTGCTGGATCTTGCGAACACGAACGCCTCGATCCGCGTCGCGGCGTTGCCGAACGTGGCGCTGCCCCCGCGGCTGAGGTTCTTCAGCTTCTTTTCCTGATTCGCCTTGATCATGGCGGCCCGCTCCATCGGCATCACCTTGATGCGGAGCCCGACCGCCTGCAGGTAGTTGGCCACCGCCTCGGCGATTGGCGCGTACACGATGTCCGCGGAGATCTGGCCGGCGTCGAAGCCGTTCGGGTACCCCGCCTCGGCCAGAAGCTGCCTGGCTTTCTGGGGGTCGTAGGCATAGGTGGGCGGCGACCAGGCGAACTCGAACCCGCTCGGGATGATGCTGGCGGTCACCTTCGAGAGCCCCAGATATTCGGCGTCGTTGAGGGATTTGCGGTCGATGGCGTGGTTGGCGGCCAGGCGCACGCGCCGGTCGGCCCACGGCGATTTCGGATCCCATTGATCGAGGAAGGCGATCCACTCCGTGAACGCGCCGCCCGTCGCCTTGAGCGTGAGCCCGGGCGTGCGCCGGATCTCCTCGGCGAGCGCGCCCCGGATCGAATACGCGACGTCGGTTTCGCCGCGCTTGAGCATCGCCAGTCGCGTGGATTCGTCGGGCACCGACTTGAAGACCAGGCGCTTCACGGCGGGCGTCTTGCGCCAGTACTGCTCGTAGGCCTCCAGGACCAGCTCGATGCCCGGCTGGAAGGAGACGAAGCGGTAAGGACCGGCGCCGACGGGCGCCTTCTTGAAGCCGTCGTCACCCACCTTCTCGACGTACTTCTTGGGGACGATCCACGCGGCGCCCGTCGCGGGCGTGCCGAAGAAGGTCATGAAGTCCGCCCAGGGCTGCTTGAGGCGAAAGCGGATGCGCTGCTGATCGACGACCTCGACGGCCGCCATGCGCGCTTTCATGATCGTCGCCCCGGCGCCCTTGTAGCGGTCGAAGGAAAACTTCACGTCCTCGGTCGTGACGGGATCGCCGTTGTGGAACTTGACCCCCTGCCGCAAGACGAACTCGTAGACCTGGCCGTCGGCGGAGACGCTCCAGGACTCGGCCAGACTCCCGGCCTGAGGCTTCCCCGGCATCGGCTTCACGAGGCCGTCGTGCAGGGCGTAGAGGACGAGGAACGGCGTGATGATCCCCGGCGTCTCGGCCGGATCGAAGAAGGTGGGCGCCAGGGAGAAGTGGACCGCCCACGTCATCTGCCCCGCGGGCGCTTCGGAGCGCCCGCCCTGGGCGTCGGCGCGCGCCGCGACGGCCGCGACAACGACGAGCGCGAGGAGCAGGGAGCATACGCGGAGAACGTCGCGGCGACCGGAACGCGTCATGGCCGTTTCCTCCGGAATCTATGCACGATCGGCGCGGGCTGCCGGGCCGTGGGCGTGTCCTTCGCTGACGGTGCGTCCGGGTTCGGCGGCCGGCTCTTCAGGTGCCGCGGCGCGGCTTCCGAGCTGACGGAGCTTCGGGTCGAGATGATCGCGCAGCCAGTCGCCCAGCAGGTTCACCGCCAGGACGGTCAGCAGCATGGCCAGGCCCGGGAAGAGCGTGATCCACCAGGCCGTCGCCAGGAAGCCGCGGCCGTCGGCGATCATCAGCCCCCAGGCGGGGTTCGGCGGCGGCACGCCGACGCCGAGAAAGCTGAGCGTGCCCTCCAGGAGGATGACGTAGCCCACCTGGAGCGTGGAGATGACGAGGAGCGTGGGCACCACGTTGGGAAAGATGTGGCGACGGATGATCCAGGCGCTGGAGCGGCCGGCCACCACCGCCAGCGCGACGAAGTCCTGCTCCTTGATGGCGAGCGTCTCACCGCGGATCTGCCGCGCGAAGCGCGGCCAGAGCAGGAGCGCGATCACCAGGACGACGTTGCGAAAGCTCGGCTCGGAGACCGCGACCAGCACCACCGCGATCAGGATGGTCGGCAGCGAAAGGCCGACGTCGGTCAGCCGCATGAGGATGGCATCGGTGAGGCCCCCGCGATAGCCCGAGATCAGGCCCAGCGCGGTCCCGAAGGTGCCCGCGACGCCGATGGCGATGAGCGAGACCAGGAGCGAGATCCGGCTGCCGTAGATGACCCGGCTCAGCACGTCGCGCCCGAAGCGGTCGGTCCCCAGCGGATGCGCCCCCTCGCCGCGCTCCATCCAGATGGGCGGGATCAGCTTCTGGGTGATGTCGCCCTCGGTCGGGCTCTGCGGAGCCAGAGACGACGAGAAGATCGCCGCGAGCACGAGCAGGACGAGGACCGACCCGGCGAACCACGGCAGCTCGCGTTTAGGCCCGAGCATAACGGATCCGCGGATTGAGATAGCCGTAGAGAAAGTCCACCAGGAGATTACCGGTGAGGTACAGGCCGCTCAGCACGAGCACGCCGGCCTGCACGATCGGATAGTCGCGCGTGGTGATCGACTCGAGGATGAGCCGGCCGAGACCCGGCCAGGCGAACACGGTCTCGGTGACGACGGCGCCGCCCAGGAACTGCACGAAGAGCATGACCGCAAA
>QHSM01000189.1 GCA_003221595.1 Candidatus Rokuibacteriota bacterium
CTTGCCGTCGGGCGTGATGTGCAGATCGGCGGCCGACGGCTTGCCGGCGAAGCCGGGCGGCAGCGCGCTGATCGCCTGCTTCTGCTTCAGATCGCCGGTGGCGGCGTTGTAGTCGAAGACGTATACCGTCCCGTCGAGCTCGCCGAGGACGTAGACGATTTTGCCGTTGGGGTGATAGACGAAGTGGCGCGGGCCGGACTTGGGCTTCAGCTCGACGGCCGGCGAGCTCGTCGGCGTCAGCTTCCCGGTCGCGGCGTCGAACGTGAACTGGTTGACCCGATCGTTGCCGAGTGTCGGCACCAGCACGAAGCGGTTCGCGGCGTCGGGCAGGATCGAGTGCGCGTTCGGGTAGTTTTCCAGAACGAGCTGCGGTCGTCCCACCGCTCCCGGCGACAGGATCGGGTTCACGGTGACGCGGTGACCCGGATAGGACGCGCCGAGGAGGAAGCGGCCCGTGCGGTCGGTGGAAATGTACGCCAGGCTGTCGGCGAGCAGACCGCTGGCGACGTGCCTGAGCTTGCCGGTCGACTGATCGATGGCGAAGCCGGCCGCGACCTTCGGCTCGCCGCGCGTGCCCACGTAGAGGAAGCGGCGATCGGGGCTCAGCGACATCGGCGTGGAGATCCCGGGCTTCTCGATGCCGGGGATCGGCACCTTCTCCACGACCGTCAGGTCGCCGTTGCTCCGATCGAGCTGGAGCACGTAGATCTCGTTGCTCTCGGCGTTGCCGACGTAGACGAAGGTGGCGGCGGCGGCCGGCGTCGCCATCAGCGCTCCTGCCACGACGACGACGAGACGCCGGCAGCCAGGCCGCGCTGCGGATCTCGCCGAACTCGCGGGCGATCTTGCGCCAGGACTCGCCGGCGTCCTCGCTGACGTAGACCTCGCCGAACAAGGTGAACGCGACGATCCGCGCCGGGTCGGCCGGATGCGTGGCCAGGCCCCACAGGGTGGCGTTGGGGCGGCCGGGCAGCGGGAGGCTCCGCCAGGTCTGGCCGCCGTCGTCGGAGCGGAGCACGCCGCCCGTCTCTCCGGTCGTGGTCTCGCCGCACCCGGCGAAGAGCACGCGGGGCTCGTCGGGCTTCACGGCGATGCCGCGGGCGTAGGGCAGGGGCCACCGCGATTTCACGCCGATCGGCGTCCACGTCTCGCCCCGATCGTCGCTCCAGAACAGCTCGCCGTTCGTGCTCACGTACGCGCGCGGCGGGTTGCTGCGCGCGAGCGCCATGTCGTGAACGTCGGGATCGTGAAGCCCGCGCACCACCTTCGTCCAGGTGTCGCCACCGTCGAGACTGCGGAAGACGCCGTCGATCTCGACACCGGCCCACACGATGCGCCGGTCGTCCGGATCGACGAGCACGCGCGTGACGAACGCCTGTCCGATGGAGCATTCGGTGGCGGCCGGGACGTCGAGCCGCTTCCAGGACCACCCGCCGTCGCGTGAGCGATAGACGCCGGTCGGCCGGGTTCCCGCGAAGACCGTCTTCGGATCGGCCGGATCGACGGCCAGCGTCCAGACGGTGGGAAGGTCGCCGGCGGCGCCGACGCGTTCCCAGGACCCGCCGCCGTCGTGCGTCGCGAACACGCCGGTGTCTCCGGCGGCCATGAGCCCGCGGGGCTCGCCCGGGAGCGCCGCCAGCGCCTGGATCCGGCTGTTCAGCGGAAAGGGCTTGCGATGACGGACCCACGACTTGCCCGCGTCCGGGCTGTGCCACACGCCCCAGCCTGCCGTCCCGAGATTGATGTGGTAGTCCATGGTGCGACCACCACTACACGAAGCGGGCGGCGTCGGCAATGCTCTTGCCATGACGATGTCGAGCAGGCGCTTGACCTCGGCCGCGCCGCCGGGCGATCCTACCGGCCTCGATCCTGACTTCTGGTCCGTTGACGTAGACTTCGGGTCCGTTGACGTGAAGGAGGAGCAATCGATGCCAAGACTGTCCCGCGCCATCATCGGCGGAGTCCTCGCCGCGGTGTGCCTCGGCGTGGCGGCGTACGCCCAGCAGCCGTCGCCGCCGCCGTTCGCGACCACCAAGGTCGACGGCACCGACAACGTCTACATCTTCCGCTACGGCAACCATCAGTCGATGTTCGTGGTCACCGCGGCCGGGGTGATCGCGACCGACCCGATCGGCTACGGCCGCCCGCAGGCGGTGGTGACCTACGTCGACGAGATCAAGAAGGTCTCCGGCCAGCCGATCAAGTACCTGATCTACAGCCACCACCACTTCGATCACATCGCGGGCGGCAAGCCGTTCAAGGACGCCGGCGCCACGATCGTCGCGCACAAGCGCGCGGCAGAGCGTCTGGCCGTCCTCAAGGATCCGCACACGGTGCTGCCCGACGAGACAATGGACGGCAGCCGCACGATCACGCTTGGCGACACGACGCTCGAGCTCACGTACCTCGGCCTCAACCATTCGGACAGCACGCTCGTCATGCGGCTGCCGAAGCAGAAGGTCCTGTTCGCGGTCGACTTCATTCCGGTTGGCGCGGTGCCCGGGCGCGGCATGATCGACTTCTATCCGCTCGAGGCGGAAGACTCGATGAAGAAGGTGCTGGCGATGGACTGGGACAAGCTGATTCCCGGTCATCCCGGCGCGCCCAACGGCCGGCTCGGCACCAAGCAGGACGTGCAGGATCAGCTCACGTTCCTGCAGGACGCGTCGGCGGCGGTGAAGGCCGAGGCGCAGGCCGGCAAGTGCTGGGACCCGGTCGAGAAGGATCTCAAGCTGCCCAAGTACGAGAACTGGGCCGGCTATGCCCAGAACCTGCCGTTCGTCCTGAGACGCTACTGCGCCCTCTGGGGCCGCGGCACCTGAGCCGGCTCAGCCATCGCCAGGAGGAATTGCGCATGAAGCTCGGGCTGAGCATCGGCTACTCGGGAGCGGAGCTGAAGCTACCGGTGGAGAAGGTGCTGCTCGCGGAGCGCCTCGGCTTCGATTCGGTGTGGACCGCCGAGGCCTACGGCTCGGACGCGATCACGCCGCTCGCCTACCTGGCCGCCCTGACGAAGCGGATCCGTCTCGGCACCGGCATCATGCAGCTGGCGGCGCGCCCGCCGGCGTCGGCCGCGATGGCCGCGGGCACGGTCGACGCGCTCGCGGGAGGCGGCCGCGTCATCGCCGGGCTCGGCGTCTCGGGCCCGCAGATCGTCGAGGGCTGGTACGGCCAGCCCTGGGGCAAGCCGTACTGGCGCATTCGCGACTACGTGGCGATCATGCGGAAAGTCTTCGAGCGCAAGGACCCGGTGGCGCACGCCGGGCGCGAGATCTCGCTTCCTTATACGGGGCCCGGCGCGCTGGGGGTCGGCAAGCCGCTCACGTCCATCCTCCACATGAACCCACGGCTGCCGATCTGGCTCGGCACCGGCACCGAGTCGAACGTGAAGCTGACGGCCGAGATCGCCGACGGGTGGCTGCCGCTCGGCTTCGTGCCGCGGCTGATGCCGATGCTGCGGCCCTGGCTCGAGGAAGGCTTCCGGCGCGCCGGCGGCGGCAAGGGCTTCGCGGACTTCGAGATCCAGCCGCGGGCCGAGGTCGCGATCACCGACGACGTGCGCGGGGCACTGGCGCGCATGAAGCCGCGCGTGGCGCTCTACGTCGGCGGCATGGGCCACCGCGACAAGAATTTTCACAAGGAGATGATGATCCGCCGCGGCTTCGGCGACGCGGCGCAGCGGATCCAGGAACTGTTCCTCGCCAAGCGGAAGGATGAGGCGGTCACGGCGGTGCCCGACGAGTTCTGCGACGAGATGACGCTGGTGGGGCCGATTGCGCGCATCCGCGAGCGCTATCGCGCCTGGGCCGATTCCGGCATCACCGGATTGACGATCAGCACCGAGCAACCCGAGGCGATGGAGCTGATGGCCGGTCTCGCAGGCTCGCGGCGATGAGCCTTTCCATCCGCCAGATCCATCCGGTCTTCGTGGGCGGGGTATCCGGAATCGACCTCTCGAAGCCGCTCGCGCCCGACGAGGTGAGCGCCATCGAGGCGGGGATGGACCGCTACGCCGTGCTCGTCTTCCACGACCAGAAGATCACCGACGAGCAGCAGATGGCGTTCAGCCGCCACTTCGGCAATCTCGAGGACGCCCGCGGGGGCAACATCACCAAGTCCGAGGACAAGCGCCTCCAGGTCGGCATGAACGACGTCTCGAACCTGGGACGCGACGGCCAGCCGCTGTCGCGCGAATCGCGTGTGCGGCTGTTCAATCTCGGGAACATGCTGTGGCACTCCGACAGCTCGTTCCGGGCCATTCCGGCCAAGTACTCGCTGCTGTCGGCGCGCGTGGTGAATCCGGTCGGCGGCAACACCGAGTTCGCCGACATGCGGGCGGGCTACGACACACTCGATCCGGTCACGAAGGCGCTGGTCGAAGACCTCGTGTGCGAGCATTCGCTCATGTACTCGCGCGGCTCGCTCGGCATGCTCGACTACTCGGACGAGGAACGCGCGATGTTCCGGCCGGTGCGCCAGCGGCTCGTGCGCACGCATCCGGTGAGCGGGCGCAAGTCGCTCTACCTCTCGTCCCACGCCGGCGCCATCGTGGGGATGCCGACGCCCGAGGCGCGCATCCTGCTCCGCGACCTGAACGAGCACGCCACCCAGCCGAAGTTCGTGTACGTCCACACCTGGCGTCCCTGGGATCTCGTCGTGTGGGACAACCGCCAGGTGATGCACCGCGTGCGCCGCTACGACGAGGGCCAGCCGCGCGACATGCGGCGCACGACGGTCGCCGGCGACGCGCCGACCACGGCTCAGGTTAGTTCAGCAGACGCACGCGCCACGGCGCCGGCCAGTCGACGACCGTCAGCGAGGTGTTCTCCCAGCGCTCGGGTACCTGGTCGCCGTCGGCGAGAATCAGGAGCCGGGCCGCAAGCGACCGGCACACCAGACCGTGCGTCACGACCGCCAGGTTGCCGTTCGTGGCCGCCGCCAGCTGCTGAATCCGGGCCCAGGCCTGATCGACGCGCGCGTGGAACACCGGCCAGCTTTCGCCGTTCGGCGGCGCGTAGTCAGGGTCGAACATGTCGAAACCGAGCTCCGAATAGGGTCTGCCGCGGAGATCACCGAAATTCCGCTCCCGCAGCAGCGGTTCGATGGTGAGAGGAGCGCCGGTCGTCTGCCGGAGGTGCTCGGCCGTCGTCAGAGCCCTGGCGTAGTCGCTCGAAACGATCCGCCTGACGCCTTCCGCCGCGAGGCGGCGCGCCAGCCGCTCGGCCTGCATGACACCACGCGGCGAGAGCGGAATGTCCGGGCGCTGGACGATGCGGAGGGCGTTGCCCTCCGTCTCGCCGTGACGGATCAGGAAGAGGGCCACCGCTAGGCCCCGTGTACCGTCGCGAGCACCGCGGGCAGGTCCGCCAGCACCTCCCGGAGACACGTGCGGACCCGCGCGATGTTGGCGTCCGCCTTCTCCGGCACCTCCCCGCGCGACACCCGCGCGATGAACTCCTCGCGGCTGGTCGTCATGAGCAGCGATGCGTTGATCTCCAGCTGCAGCGCGTGGACGCGCCGAGTCCCGGGCTGGCCGTACGTGGTCACGATGTTGCCGCCGGCGTAGCCGCTGACGTTCGCGTGCACCTCGAAGCCGTGGCGGGTGAAGATCGCGGCCACCGTCGCCGCGATCTGCGGCGCGCACGTCGTCTCGTGGCGCGTGCCGATGATCACCTGGTGGTCCTTCATGCGGCGCGGGCTGCCGGTGTGGCCGTCGAGGAGCAGCGCGTAGCCGTACGCCTGGTGCAGCTCGCCGAGCAAGGTCTCCAGCGTCGAGTAGTAGGGATCGTAGAGTGCCCGCAGCCGCGACTCGAGGTCGGTGAGCCCGAGCGGGTGCCGGAAGATGGGCACCTCGCGCATGGTGTGCGTGCGCACCACGCCGCGCCGCGAGCGCACCTCGCCGTCGTGGTGCTCGAAGTCGTCGCGCCGCCGGTTGACGTCGACGAAGATGCGCGAGAACGGCGTCGCGAGAATGGTCGCGCCGTGGGCGTCGAGGTCGCCGTAGAGATCGCCCACGAACGTGTCGGCGAAACCGTAGGCGAAGGTCTCGAACCAGGGCTCGGAGTAGTCGTCGCGGGTGATGTGGGGCAAGGGCTCGGTGCCGTAGTGCGGCACGCTCACGAGGACCGGCGTACGCGTCGTCGGCGCCGGGCGCCGGACGATCGGGAATGCGCGGTCCATCAGCTCACGACCGGCATTCGCGCGATCGGTCTAGCGCTCGCGCACGACCGGATTGCGCAGGATGCCGATCTCCGGCACCTCCACCTCGACCACGTCGCCGTCCTTCATGTTCTCGGTCGCGCCGTCGGTGCCCATCCACAGCACGTCCCCGGGATAGAGCGTCAGGTACTGGCTCATCCGGCTGATGAACTGGCGGACGCCGAAGATCGCGTCCTTGACCGCGTAGGTGAACATCTCCTTGCCGTTGAGCCGGATCGTGACGCGCAGGTCGTCCGGGTTGAGGCCGGTGACGATCCAGGGGCCCATCGGCTTGAAGGTATCGGTGTTCTTCCCGCGCCAGAAGGTCCGGTCATTGCGCTGCCAGGTGCGCTCGCTCACGTCGTTGCCGAGGGTGTAGCCGAAGACGTAGTCGAGCGCCTCGGCCTCCGAGACGCGCTTGCAGCGCTTGCCGATCACGGCCACCAGCTCGCCCTCGTACTGGACCAGGTCGCCCGCGTCCTTGGGAACGACGATGGGCTCGTCGGTGGCCACCAGCGCGTTGTTGGCGCGGTAGCCGACGTCGGCGTTCGGCGGGAACTCGGGTTTCACGCCGCGGCGGTGGGCCATCTCGGTGACGTGCTCGCGGTAGTTGACGCCCGCGGCGTAGAAGGTGGGAGGAATCACCGGCACCAGCAGCTTCACCCGGCTCAGGATGCTCGTGTTCGCGGTCTTGGAATAGCTCTCCCACGGGCTTGCCGTGACTTCGGTGACGGTGGTCCCGTCGATGACGCCGTACGCGACATTTCGGCCGGACTGGAAGCGGCACCATTTCATGGCCGATGCTCCTTGAGGAACGCGCCGACCTCGCGGTTGAAGACGTCGGGGCGCTCGAAGTAGGTCGAGTGGCCGGCGCCTTCCACGCGCTCGAAGCGCGAGCCGGGCACATGCTCGTGGACCTTCTGCGACAGCTCGGGCCAGATGAGCCCGTCCTCGTCGCTGGTCAGAAAGAACGTCGGCACGCCGGCGGTGGCGTAGCGGTCGACGGGCGTGGTCAGGCGGCCGAGCTGCTCGCGAAACTCCGCCGGCAGGGGCGCGTTCAACCCCGCGATCTCCGCGTAGAGGAAGGAGCGCACCGGCTGGGTCTTGCGGAACGTCGCGCCGAGGGCGGCGTGCCACAGCACCGGCGGGCGCGGCGGGCTCGCGGCGGCCAGCTTCTGGCGCAGGGCGGCGATGTCGGGGTTGGTGAGATTGCCGACGGTGTTCGCCATGACGACTGCCCAGAGACGCTCGGGCGCCCGAACGGCGGCGCCAGCCGCGGCCCAGCCTCCCATCGACTGGGCCACCAGCGCGGCCCGGCGGATGCCGAGGTGGTCGAGCAGGGCGAGAGCGTCGGTCGCAAGCGCCGCCGGACCCG
>QHSM01000190.1 GCA_003221595.1 Candidatus Rokuibacteriota bacterium
CGAAGTCGAAGTAGACCGGCTTCAGCTCCGGCGTCGCGACGAAGTCCTCGCTCCGCGGCCGCTGCGACTGGTCCTCGGATTGCGGCTTGTCGGCGGACTCATCCGGCGGGGCGACCGCGACGGTGGCGACGCCCTGCTCCGGCTGGGCCGGCGCGGGCTCGGCCGCCACCGGAACCTGCGCGGGCATCTGCGGGGGCGCCGCCTGCGCGGACTGCTGCGAGGCGCTCGGCGGCGGCGACTGACGGGCGAGGATCAGGCGGACGCTCCGGCCGTTGACCTGGCCCACCATCTGATCGCCGGCGACGTTGAGGTCGGCGGCGAAGATTCGGTCGTCGATCTCGTGGATGAGCTTGACCTTCGACCCCGAGACCGTGGCGAACACGCGAATCCCGCCGAGACCCTGCTGGCGAACCAGCCAGGGCACCGATTCGGCCGCGGTGGCCCCGTCGAGGACCATCTTGCCGTAGCCGGCGTTACCGCGCTGCGTCATGTCCAGTGTCAGGCTTTCCTGGCGTACGGCCTGGAAAAGCCCGGCGCCAACCCACGAGCCCGACCAGTGGCCCGAGATGTCGTTGTCTGCCGGGAGGCCACCGACGACCAGTCCCGTCGGCTTCCCGGACGCACACGCAACGAGGAGAGGAATCAGAGCCAGAGCTGCTAGGGCGCGCATAGATCCTCCATTGGGCACATACGTTCCTGCATTGGCCACGGGCACGTCTCGTGCCAGAACTCGAAATGGCTTTGCGGCCTGTACTTAGGGCCTTCAGGAGGCTGTGGTCTGTCGACGGGGCGACGCGTCCGTGCCAGGATTACATGCCGGTTCTGTCATCCCTGGCAGGAGGGCCCGCGGGCGTCGCCGCCTTACCGAACGGTCGCGGTCAGCGCCATCGTGGTCTCGGATCCGCTTTCGCCGGTGCGGTAGCCGAGGATCCGCCGGGTGAGCTCGTGAGTCTGGGTGGTGGCGCCGCCGAGCACGACGGGCTGGCCGCTCGGCACCACCAGCGTGGTGGACGCCTCGCTCGCCTCGATCACGCCCGACCGGTCGGCCGAGAACCAGCTGATGGTCGGTGTCAGGCGGATCCTCACCTGGTTCCCGGGCAGGACCGTGACCCCGACCTTCAGCGAGGTCCCGACGTCCTTGAACTGCACGCCGCTGACCACGTAGCCGGCGCCCGTGAGGTAATCGCGGTAGAACGTTACTTGCGGATACGGCACCTGGCTCGCGACGATCAGGGTCGACTCGCCGCCGTCCTGGACGAGCGTGAAGATGCCCGTCGACGTCTGCGTCCGGCGCTGGGTGCTGTCCACGGCGACGCCTCCGGATGAGCGCGCGCCGCGCTCGGTGATCACCACCCGCCCACTGCCGTCGACCGCGTCGCGGCTCTGCGTCGTCGACTGTCGGAACTCGAAAAGGACCTTCACCTGCTTGCTGCTCTGGGCCGAGACCGGGAGCCCCCCTCCGAGCAGGGCGACGAGCAGCGCGAGCGCGGGGACCGCGGTCATCACGCTTCCAGCGTAGCGTCCTCGCCCGCGGAAGCAAAAGCTCGAAGGACGCCCAGCCGACGCGGCGCGGGCGGTCACGGGCGCCGCGCGCGCTTGGTGGCGATATAGAGGACGTGCGGATACGGGAGGAAATCGAGCATCGCGTGGCGCCGCGTCTCGAATCCCGCCGCGCGAAGGGCCGACGCGACCTCCTCGGCGCTCCAGTACCTCACGGGCGTCCGGGGCGCCATCAGCTTGTCGAGCGCCCAGGTGAACCAGCGCTTCGGCGCCGGCCGCGTATCGACGTCCTTGACGAGCAAGACGCCGCCCGGCGGCAGGCAGCCGTGCAGGCGGCCCAGGAGCGGCGGCACGGTGTCCGGTGGGATGTGGTGCACGATGTCGAGCATGTACGCGGCCGCGACCTCGCCGTCGCCCTTGAACGCTCGCGCGTCCGCCTCCTCGTAGACGACGTTGTCGATCCCGAGACGGGCGGCCGCGCGGCGCGCCAGCGCGATCCGTCTCGCGTTCACGTCGACACCGCGAATGAAGCGGCCCGGCCCGGTCGCGGCGTAGTAGAGCGAGAAGAGCCCGAAGCCGCAGCCGATGTCGAGGACGGGACCGGACTCGGGCAGGTACTGGCCGATCTCGTCCAGGAAGCGCTGACGCAGGATCCAGAACCGCGCCCAGCAGTAGGCCCGCACGACGGGATCGTCGTACGCCGCGATGATCCGGCGGATGATGTCAGCGCGCATAGACGATGTAACCGTCCCCGCGCCGGTCCACCCGATACGCCGCGAGCCGGAGCCGGAGGCCTTCGAACCGCTCGACGCGCTCGTAACCGCCGGCGGGCCAGCCCCGCTCGAACAGCACGACGAACTTCGGCGGATGCGCGTCGAGCGCCGCGAGGAATTCCGCCCGGAGCCGGGCGATCATCGGCGACTCGGGATCGTGGTAGAAGTGAAAGTCGTACAGGAAGCGCGTCGGCTGGCGCGCGCGGAGCCGCAGCAGGGCGTGGATGCCCGCCTCCGTCGTGTCCAGCACCTGCACGAGGTCACCCGGCGCGAGCCGGCCGTCGAGGTCGGCCACGACGGCGCTCACTCGACGCGCCTTCGCCGCGATCCACGGTGCCTCCGCCGCCTCGACCCCCTTGAGCCCGAGCAGCACGCTCGAGAGCGTCACGCACACCAGGAACGCGGCCGCCACGACGGCGCGCGACGCGAGCAGGCGGCTCGCTTCCGCGAAGAGCGCGACGGCGGAGAACGCGGCGAGCGGGTAGAGGTGGTATTCCCATCCCTTGCCCTGGCCGAGATAGTGCGCGACGCCATAGACGAGCCCGAGCGTCACGACCGCGTGTCGAGCGGTGAAGCGGCGGTGCGTGAGCGCCGAGCCGACCGAGAGGAGAACCCCGGCCGCGACCGGCATCCACACGTGCCAGCGGTGCAACGTCCACCGGTCGGGTCGCCCGAGCCTCGCGTAGAGCGGCAGGAGATAGTCGAAGACGATCTCGCGCCACGCCGCCAAGGCACCCTTGGCGGCGAGCCAGGCGACGACGACCACCGGCGCGACGACGAGGGCCGTCGCGAAGATTCCCAGGGAGAGCGCGAACGCGTGGCCGTCGCGCCAGGCCACGACGGCCACGAGGCCGACGAGCGAGGCGGCGAACAGGCCCGCGTGGGGCTTGACGGTGATGCCGGCGCCGAGGGCCAGGCCGGCCCAGACGAGGCTCGCGCGTCCGGACGGCCGCTCCGCCCAGCGCGCGACCGCCAGGGCGCCCACTAGCAGGAACGGGCACAGAAGAAAGTCTCGCTGCCCGGTCTGCCAGGCGCCGCCCGCCAGGTGATAGACCGTGAAGAAGAGCCCGGCCCCGGCCGCGGCAAGGCCACCCCAGGGCGCCGCCAGCGCCGCCGCGGCCAGCGAGGTGGCGGCGAGCCAGGCGAGGTCGAAGGCGCGCCAGCCCGCGTCGCCGGCGCCGAAGAGGTTGAGCGCGACCACGTGGAGCAGGTAGACGCCCGGGAAGTTCATGTCGAAGAGATCGCGATAGGGCGCCGCGCCGTCGCCGATGCGCCACGCGACGTAGTGCATCAGTGGCGCGTCGTGGATCAGCGGCCAAGCGCGCGAGCCCCACGCGAGCCGGCCCGCGAGGACGGCCAGCGGAACGACGACGAGCGCGCCGAGAATCGACGGGCGCTTCAACGGCGCGCGGCCGGTGCCACTAGTCGCGAAACTCCTGATCGAGGATCTCCCGGATGAAGCGGTCGATCGAGACGGGATAGAAGCGAACGTCGGGGGTGACGATCACGCCGGTGTTGATCACCTCACGCTGCGTCAGCTCCTCCAGGACGCGCTCGAGATGGCCCTGCGCCTCCCGCGCCTGACGCCGGATACGGAGATCCTCGTTCTCGAGGGCCACCCGCGACGCGTAGCGGAAGCTGAACACGCGGGCGACGAGGCGCTGATCCATCAGCTCGGTCTCCTTGAACATCTCGCCGTAGG
>QHSM01000329.1 GCA_003221595.1 Candidatus Rokuibacteriota bacterium
CTCGCGGAGCGCCTCGCGCAGGTTGCCGGCCGCGCCCTCCCAGTCGCGATGGGCGCCGCCGACGGGCTCCGGGACGATCGCGTCGATCACGCCGAGGCGCAGGAGATCGGGCGCGGTGATCCGCATCGACTCGGCGGCCTCGGGCGCCTTGGCGGCGTCGCCCCACAGGATCGCGGCGCATCCTTCGGGCGAGATCACCGAGTAGATCGCGTACTCGAGCATCAGCACCCGGTTGCCCATCCCGATCGCCAGGGCGCCGCCGCTGCCGCCCTCGCCCGTCACCACCGAGAGGATCGGCACCCGCAGCGCCGCCATCTCCTTGAGATTGCGCGCGATCGCCTCGGCCTGGCCGCGCTCTTCGGCGCCGAGCCCGGGATAGGCGCCGGGCGTGTCGATGAACGTGACGACGGGCTTACCGAACTTCTGGGCCAGATGCATGAGCCGGAGCGCCTTGCGATAGCCCTCGGGATGCGGCATCCCGAAGTTGCGGGCGATCTTCTCGCGCGTGTCCCGCCCCTTCTGATGACCCACCACGACGATCCCCCGCCCCTCGAACCGGGCCAGGCCCCCGACGATCGCGGCGTCGTCACCGTACATGCGGTCGCCGTGGAGCTCGATGAAGTCGTCGAAGAGGAGCTTGAAGAGATCGCGCGTGTGCGGCCGCTTCGGGTGCCGCGCGAGCTGCGTGCGCTGCCAGGCCGTCAGGCTCGCGTAGGTCTTCTGGCGCAGCCGGACAAGCCGATCCTCGAGCCTGGCGATCTCCTCGCGCGTCTTCTGCGTGGCCTCCTGAGCCTGAAGGCCGGCGATGCGGTTCTCGATCTCGATGAGGGGCTGCTCGAAGTCAAGCGCGTCCGGCATAGTCCACGCTGATCGCGCCGGCGCCGAGAGCCGTCTCGCCCTCGGCGACGAGCTCCTTGCTTCCGTCGACCGAGAGGCCGCGGGCCCTGACGACGACTTCCTGGGCGTCGAGCAGGAGGTGCAGGAACACGGGCACGCGCCCGGGATGCTCGCCGCAGATCCTTCGCACGGCCGCGAGGGCGACGCCCGGGTCCTCGCCCGGCGCGATGCGGATCCGGCAGGCGCTGGGCTCGGCGGACGCGGCGCCGGATCGCGGACGCCCTGCGGACTCCGCCAGGGCCTGCTCCAGCAGCCGGACGTCCTCGGCGAGCACGACGCGGCCCTTGTCGCCATCGTCGACGCGCCCGCGGACCAGCACCGCCTCGCCCGAGCGCAGGCACGCCGCCGCCGTCTTGAAGGGCTCCGGGAACACCGTGACCTCGACGGTGCCTTCCATGTCCTCGAGCGTGAAGAAAGCCATCCGATTGCCGCTCTTGGTGGACGTCTCCTTGAGCCCGGCGGCGTGACCGAACAGGATGACGCGCGCGCCGTGACCCTTGGCGGCGAGGTCGGCCGAGGTCGTGACGCCGAGCGGCTCGACGACCTCGCGATATCGGGCCAGCGGGTGCCCGGAGATGTAGAAGCCGAGCACCTCCTTCTCGAACGCGAGACGCTGGTCCGCCTCCCACTCGGGTATGACATCGGCCGGAGCGCTCGCGCGGGCCGGCGCCTCCGGCAGGAGCTCGAAGAATGAGCCCTGGCCCTCGGCCCGATCGCGCTGCTGGCGCCCGCCGCTCTCGAGCGCGGCGTCGGCGGTCGCCAGCAGGTGCGCGCGCGTGAGCCCCAGCGAGTCGAACGCACCCGCCTTCAGGAGGCTCTCGACCACGCGCCGGTTGACGAGCCGGAGATCGACGCGCGCGCAGAAGTCGTCGAGCGTCCGGAACGGCCCCTTCTCGCTCCGCGCCTTCAGAATGGATTGCATCGCCGCCTCGCCGACGTTCTTGATGGCGGCCAGGCCGAAGTGGACCGTGTCGCCGGCGACGCTGAACTGCACGGCCGACACGTTGACGTCGGGCGGCTCGACGCGGATGGCCATCGCGCGGCACTCGTCGATGTACTTCACGATCTTGTCGGTGTCGCCCATCTCCGAGGTCAGCAGCGCGGCCATGAACTCGACCGGATAGTTCGCCTTGAAGTACGCCGTCTGGTAGGCGACGAGCCCGTACGCCGCGGCGTGGGAGTTATGGACGGCAATGCCGTTCGCGATGAAGCTCCGTGTGCCCGGAACCTCGAAGTCGTACGTCGGCTCCACGCCCTCCAGGACGAACCGCTTCGGCCTCGACCAGCCCATCGACGGATCGACCAGCGCATGCAGCGCCGGTGCCTCGAGGCGGTCCGCCAGATATTCAACGGTGTCTCGACGGATCCCCCCCTTGCGGCGATCTCTCGCGACGAGCCGGTAGGCGAGCCCCAGCGCTCTGCAGCCTGCTTTCAAAGTGGAGAAGCGCTTGAGAATCGCTTCGCGCAAGGGCTCTCGGCAGAGATCAGCCGGGACGACATCGACGGTTCCTCGCGCGAGGAGGGTTCGGGTGCTCGCATATGAGGCTCTGAGCGCCGCGAGGGCCGCCCGCTTTGCCCCGACCAGATGGGGACCGACGAGCTCATCGAACCGCACATAAGCTCGTCGCCCACCGATGAGATTCACCGTGTAGCCGACGCGGCGACCGCCACGGTACGCAAAGATCTTCCGATGGATCGTGGAGATCGAGATGGCATCGCGATCCCAGCTGTCGACGATCACCGGGATCCGCTTATTGACAGCGATCTTTCCCTGGAGACCACAGTCTCCGAAGAGGAATTCGACGGCCTCCGAAGGAGTCGTCCGATCGATGCGGACCGGTCGTACCGACGAGGCCTTGGGGCTCGGGCGATGTTCGATGCGGGCAACCGTGTTGGCGAACGCCGAGACGGCCAGGCTCATGTCCTCGAGTTCGTCCGAGACCGTCGAGTGCAGATAAAAGTGGCTGTCGTATCCGAGGCTTCCTTCCGATATGGCGTAGCCGAGCAGGGCGGGCAGATGCCATGGCACCGTCGTCGCTCCGCAGGGGAGCTCACGAGCGACGGCGACAAAGTCGTGGGGAGTGACATCCTCTGCGTTCACCCACCCTCGTGGGGTGAAGATCGGGTGATCGGGCGTGCACCGTAGGGTCATCCCGTTGGCGAGTGTCAGGCGGCCGACCTGGCGCCGCCCGCTCGGGCGGACTTCGAGTGCTCGGAATGCACCGTCCTTGGTGAGCACGAGATCGCCGGTCCGAACCTCGGTGATCGGCTTCAGGCTGCCGTCGGCCATCTCGATCGAGGCGTCCGAGCTGAGGCACTTGTTGAATCCGTAGCCCGCGAACTTCTCCATCAGCTCCCAGACGCGCTCGGCCTTGGCGGGGGTGGTGCCCCGCTCGCGGCAGCCGCCGAGGAATTTCTCGCGCTGCTTGGCCATCAGCTCGCGATCCTTCTTGCCCATGGCGCGGCGCAGGATGTCGGCCTCGCCCATGGTGAAGCCCCCCATCTCGGAGGCGATCTGCATGATCTGTTCCTGGTACACCATGATCCCGTACGTCTCCCGCGTGAACTTCTCCATCGCCGGGTGCTCGTACGTGATCCTGGACCGGCCGTGCTTGCGCTGGATGAAGTCGGGGATGAGCTCCATCGGGCCGGGCCGGTAGAGCGAGACCATGGCGATGAGGTCTTCCAGCCGCTCGGGCCGAAGCCCGCGCAGGGCGTCGCGCATGCCCGACGATTCGAGCTGGAAGACGCCGAACGTCTTCGCCTCGGAGAGCATCGTGTACGTCCTGGTGTCGTCGAGCGGCAGCGCGTCGAGGTCGACGTCGACCCCCCGGGATTCCTTGATCAGCGCCACCGTGTTGGCGAGGACGGTGAGCGTCCGCAGGCCCAGGAAATCCATCTTGAGCAGGCCGAGCTTCTCGATCGGCCCCATCGCGTAGCCGGTGATGAGCTCCGGCCGCTTGGGGTCCTTGTAGAGCGGGATGTGCTCCTCGAGCGGATCGTCGGAGATGACCACCGCCGAGGCGTGCACCGACGCGTGCCGGGTGCAGCCCTCGAGCGTCCGCGCGATCTCCCACAGCTCGCGCACGGCCGGCTGGCTCCGCACCATCTCGGCGAGCGGCAGCGATTTCTGATGGGCGTCGTCGAGCGTGATGTTCAGCGGGAAGTTCGGCACGAGCTTGGCGATCCGGTCCACGTCGCCGTACGCCATGCCGAGGACGCGCCCGACGTCACGGATGGCCGCCTTGGCGCCGAGCGTGCCGAAGGTGATGATGTGGGCGACCCGGTCGCGCCCGTAGCGCTCGGCCACGTAGCGGATGACCTCGTCGCGGCGGTCGTCGGCGAAGTCGATGTCCATATCCGGCATCGAGATGCGCTCGGGGTTCAAGAATCGCTCGAAGAGAAGCCCGTAACGCATCGGATCGATGTTCGTGATGCCCAGACTGTAGGCGGTCAGGGAGCCCGCGGACGAGCCGCGGCCGGGGCCCACCGCGATCCCCTGCTCGCGCGCGTAGCGGATGAAGTCCCAGACGACCAGGAAGTAGCCCGCGAACCCCATCTTCTCGATGACGGCCAGCTCCTGGGCCAGTCGCGTCTCGACGGCGTCGCCCGGCGTGGGACCGTACCGGCGGCGGAGGCCCTCGTGCGCCAGCTCGTGCAGATAGCTGTCGAGCGTGTGCTCCGAGGGGACGAGGTAGCGCGGCAGGTGGAACGCGTCGAAGTCGAGCGTCAGGTTGCAGCGCTCGGCGACCGCGAGCGTGTTGCGGCACGCCTCGGGAAGGTCGGCGAAGACGCGCGCCATCTCCTCGGCGGACTTGATGTAGAACTCCGGCGTCGAGAAGCGGAACCGGTTCGTGTCTTGAAGGTTCGTGCCGGTCTGGATGCAGAGCAGCGCCTCGTGGGCGCGCCCGTGGCCGGCCTCGAGATAGTGCGAGTCGTTCGTGCCGACGACCGGCGCGCCGATGGCCGAGGCGATGCGGAGCGTCTCCGCCATCACCCGCGCCTGCTCGTCGATCCCGTGGGCCTGGACCTCCATGAAGTAGTGGTCCTTGCCGAAGACCTCCTGGTACCAGCCGGCGGTGGCCCGGGCCCGGAGCGCGTCGCCGGCGCTCAGGAATCGCGAGACCTCGGAGTTCAGGCACCCGGAGAGGACGAGCAGCCCATCGGCATACTGGGCCAGCAGCTCGCGATCGACGCGGGGCTTGTAGTAGAACCCCTCCAGGTATGCCTTCGACACGAGCTTGACGAGGTTCTGGTAGCCCGTGCGGTTCCGCACGAGGACCGTCAGGTGGTTGGCGCCCTCGTAGCCGCCGTCCTGCGAGCCCCGCTCCTTGCGGCCTCCCGGCGCCACGTAGAGCTCGCAGCCGAGGATCGGCTTGACGCCGGCCTTCTGGGCGGCGAGATAGAAGTCGATCGCCCCGAAGAGGTTGCCGTGGTCGGTGAGCGCGATGGCCGGGAACCTGAGCTCTTTCGCCTTGTCGACCAGCTTGTCGAGCTGGGCGGCGCCGTCGAGCAGGCTGTACTCGGAGTGGACGTGGAGATGGACGAAGTCGGCGTGCTGCATCGACCCGGTTACTCCCACTCGATCGTGGACGGTGGCTTCGAGGAGATGTCGAACACCACGCGGTTGACCCCCTTCACCTCGTTGATGATCCGGTTGCTGATCGTCCCGAGCAGGTCGTACGGCAGCCGCGCCCAGTCCGCGGTCATCGCGTCCTGGCTTGTGACGGCGCGCAGCGCGATCACCTGCGCGTAGGTGCGAAAGTCGCCCATCACGCCTACGGTCTTGACCGGCAGCAGCACCGCGAACGCCTGCCACAGCTGGCGCTCGAGCCCCGCGGCGCGCACCTCCTCCTGCACGACGGCGTCGGCGTCTCGCAAGAGATCGAGCCGGTCCGTCGTCACCTCACCGAGCACCCTGATCGCGAGACCCGGCCCCGGGAAGGGCTGACGCCAGACGATCTCGGGCGGCAGCCCCAGGAGCTCGCCGAGCCGGCGGACCTCGTCCTTGAACAGCTCGCGGAGCGGCTCGACCAGCTTGAACTGCATCTTCAGCGGGAGGCCGCCGACGTTGTGGTGGGTCTTGATCGTGGCCGACGGACCGCGGAACGAGACCGACTCGATCACGTCCGGGTAGAGAGTGCCCTGGGCGAGCCAGGGAATGTCTCCGAGCTTTCGCGCCTCGTCCTCGAACACGGAGATGAACTCGGCCCCGATCCGCTTGCGCTTGAGCTCGGGATCGGTGACGCCGTGAATTGCGTCGAGAAACCGGCGAGATGCGTCGACGTGGATCAGGTTCATCTTGAACGTGTCGCGGAACGTGTGGACGACCGCTTCGGCCTCGCCCTTGCGCAAGAGCCCGTTGTCCACGAAGACGCACGTGAGCCGGTCGGCGATGGCGCGGTGGACGAGCACTGCCACGACCGACGAGTCGACCCCGCCCGACAGGGCACACAGTACGCGCCCGCCGTTCACCTGAGCGCGGATCGCGTCGATCGTGGTGTCGATGAAGCCCGCCATCGACCACGTGCGGCTGACGCCGCACACCTCGAGAAAATTGTCGAGGATCGTCTTTCCCTGCGGAGTGTGGGCGACCTCCGGGTGGAACTGGACCGCGTAGAGCCGGCGCTCCTCATTCGCCATCGCGGCCACCGGGCAGTTCGGCGTCCGGGCGAGGGCCGTGAACCCCTTGGGCGGGCGAAGCACCGTGTCGCCGTGGCTCATCCAGACGGTGACGCGTCCGGTGTCTTCCGGGGTCACGCCCTTGAGCAAGGGGCTCGAGCCCTGGAGCGTGATCTCCGCCTTGCCGTACTCGCGGCGCTCCGCCGGAATGACGTGGCCGCCCAGGAGATAGCCCATCGCCTGCATGCCGTAGCAGATCCCGAGAACGGGCACGCCCGATTCGAAGAGCTCCCGGGGGGGCAGCGGCGCGCCGTCTTCATAGACGCTCGACGGACCGCCCGAGAGGATGATGCCCTGGTAGCCCGCCGAGAGGATCTGCTCGAGCGGATGGGTGCAGGAGAAGATCTCGGAGTACACGGACAGCTCGCGAACGCGCCGGGCGATCAGCTGCGTGTACTGACCGCCGAAATCGAGAACCGCGATCTTGCCGACGCCGACCGACATGAGCGCCCCGCTACCGCGGGCGCCCCAACTTCTGAGCCTGCTGGAACACTTTCCCCTCGGTCTTGATGGTCGGGGCGATGATGAGCTCCGTCTGCTGGAGCTCCCGGATCGTCCGCGCGCCGACCGAGCCCATGCACGTGCGGATCGCGCCCACCAGGTTGAGGGTGCCGTCCTCGGTGAACGCCGGCCCGAACAGGATCTGCTCGAGCGAGCCGGCGATGCCGACGCGGATCCGCGTCCCGCGCGGGAGGTTGGCGTGCGGCGTCGCCATGCCCCAGTGGTAGCCGCGCCCGGGCGCCTCGACGGCGCGCGCGAAGGCCGAGCCGATCATGACGGCGTCGGCGCCGGAGGCGAACGCCTTGCACACGTCACCGCCCGTCGTCATGCCGCCGTCGGTGATGATCGGCACGTAGCGACCGGTCTGCTTCCAGTAGAAGTCGCGCGCCGCCGACGCGTCCGCGGTGGCCGTCACCTGCGGCACGCCGAGCCCCAGCACCTCGCGGCTCGTGCAGGCCGCGCCCGGGCCCACGCCGATCAGCAGGGCATCGGCGCCGACGTCCATCAGCTCGAGGCAGGCCTCGTAGGTCACGACGTTGCCGATGACCAGCGGGATCGCGAGCTGCTTCTTGAGCTTGCGGAGGTCGACGGGCATGTACTCGGTCGCGAGGTGGCGGGCGGTGGTGACGGTCGACTGGACCACGAAGATGTCCGCGCCGGCGTCCTGGGCGATCTGCGCGAAGCGCTCGGCGCGCTGGGGGATCGAGGAGACGACGGCGGGACCGCCGCCCTTCTTGATCTCCTGGATCCGCTGATGGATCAGCTCTTCCTTGATCGGCTCACCGTAGATCGACTGGATGATCTTGGTCGCCTCTTCCTGCCCGGCCGAGACGATCCGCTCGAGGACGTCGTGAGGATTCGCGTAGCGGGAGAAGATGCCCTCGAGGTTCAGCACCGCGAGCCCGCCGTGACGCCCCATCTCGACGGCCAGGCTCGGCCCGACGACACCGTCCATGGCCGCCGCGATGATCGGCAGCTCGAAGCGGTGCCCACACAGCTCCCAGGAGATGTCGACCTCGTTGGGATTGACGGTCACGGTCCCAGGGACGAGCGCGATGTCGTCGAACCCGTAAGCGACCCTGGCCTTCCCGCCTCGCCCGACCCACATCCCCATCGGTCATCCCTCCAGTCGGCCCGTTCACTGCTTTTCGGCCCAAGTCCCGTATATAGGGATAGCCCGCCGTTCGACCTACTAGATTTCGTGGATTATACCGACCACCCCGGGGGTTGTCAACGCTGCGGGTCGGGAGGGTGCGCCTCCTCGTAGAGCATGCGCAGCCCGTCGAGCCTCAGGTGCTCGTCGACCCGCTCGACGCAGCGCGCGACGTCGGCGATGAGCCCCGCGTTGCCGCCCGTGGCGATCACCCGGGTCGTTCCGCCCATCTCCGACCGCATACGATCGACGAGCCCGTCGACCAGGCCCGCATAGCCGTAGATCGCGCCGGACTGTAAGTTCGTGGTGGTGTTGCGGCCGATCGCCTCCTTGGGCCGCACCAGCTCCACCCGGGCGAGCCGGGCGGCGCGGTTGACGAGGGCATCGACCGAGGTGGCGATGCCGGGGGCGATGGCGCCGCCGATGAACTCGCCGCGCGCGCTCACGCAGTTGAACGTCGTGGCCGTGCCGAAGTCGATGACGATCAGCGGCGCCCCGTACTTCGCGGCCGCCGCGAACGCGTCGACGTAGCGATCGGCGCCGACCTCGCGCGGGGCGTCGACGAGGAGGGGCATCCGGGTGTTCACGCCGGGATCGACGAAGAACGCGGCCCGGCCGAAGTACTGCTCGCACATCCACTCGAGCGTCTGCTGCACCGGCGGCACCACGTTCGAGATGGCGATGCCGTGGATGGCGGCGACCCGGATGCCGCGCGTCTGGAGAAACGTCTCGATGACGAGCCCGTACTCGTCGGCCGTTTGCTCCCGCCGACTCGTCATGCGCCACGAGTTGACGAGGCGGGGCCCGTCGTACACGCCGATCTTCGTGTTGGTGTTGCCGACGTCAGCGACGAGCAGCATGGGCTTCTCCGGTCGTCTCGTCCGTTGTGATCTCGCCGGCGATGACGCGCCGCACTCCGTCCCCGACGTCGATCAGAAGCGCGCCGTCGCCGTCGAGGTCCGTGGCGGTGCCCGAGACGCCGTCCACCGTCACGTGCCGGCCGATCGTGTCGCTGAGGCTCTTCCAGCGCTCGCGCACGGGGCCGAAGCCCTCCCCTTCCAGCCGCGCACGCCACGCGTCGAACTCCTCGAGCAACGCCGCCAGCATCGTCTCGCGGTCCACGGCGTGTCCGGTCTCGAGCGCGACGGAGGTCGCCCTGCCCGCCAGCTCGGGGGGGAATTCGCGCTGACCGAGGTTGATGCCGACGCCGATGACCAGGACCGGCTCCGAGGACGCCACCGCGCGCGATTCGAGGAGGATGCCGGCGATCTTGCGGCCGCCGACGAGGACGTCGTTCGGCCACTTCAGCCGAGGCTCGAGGGGCGCGACCCGCCGCAAGGCCTCCGCGGTGGCGACCGCGGTCGTCGGCGACAGGGTCGCCAGGAGCGCCTGCGGCAGCCCGGAGCGGACGAGGATGGACGCCAGGAGGCTGGTTCGGGCGGGCGCCTGCCAGACACGACCGCGGCGGCCACGACCCGCCGCTTGCTGATCGGCGACCACGACCGTGCGATCCGTCGCGCCGCGCTCGGCGAGCGCGAAGGCGACCGTCTGGGTGGAATCGACCTGGTCGAGGCGGACGATCGCGGGCTCGGCCTTATCGCGAGCCATCGTCGACCCAGGCGAGGCTCGCCTGAAGCTTGGCCCGCAGCGCCTCCTGCTCGGCGAGCCGCTCGCGCTCCCGGGCCACGATCTCGGCGGGCGCGCGCTCGGCGAACTCGGGCCGCGCCAGCTTGCCCTTGAGGAACTCGACGCTCTCGGCGGCGCGCTTGATCTCCTTCTCGAGGCGCTGGCGCTCGCCGGCGAGGTCGACAACTCCGGCCAGATCGACGTAGAGCTCGGCGCCGTCGATGACCGCCATGGCCGAGTTTCGCGGCCGCGTCGCCTGCGGATCGACGACGAGCCGAGCCCGCGCCAGCGTGTCGATGAGGGTCTGATTCGCCGCAAAGACCGCCCCGCCGTCGCGGCCCGGACGCAGCGTCGCGGCGAGCGTGGTCCCGGGCGGGATCCGCATCTCGCCGCGGATGTTGCGCACCGCGGTGACGAGGGCCATGACGGCGGCCATCTCGCGCTCCGCGTCGAGATTGCGCTGCTTGCGCGCCACGCGCGGATACGGCGCGATCATGATCGACTCGCCCTTGTGCGGGAGCCGCTGCCAGATCTCCTCGGTGATGAACGGCATGAACGGGTGCAGCAGCCGCAGCGTCGCCTCGAGGACCCGCACGAGCGTCGCCTGCGTGCGCGCGCGCTGCCCCGCGCTCTCCGGACGGTAGAGCGACAGCTTGGCGATCTCCAGGTACCAGTCGCAGAGCTCGTGCCAGACGAACTGGTACACGCTCGACGCGGCGTCGCCGAACCGATAGCGGCGGAGCCCGGCGCGCACCTCGGCGATGGTGACCGCCAGTCGGCTCTCGATCCACACGTCGGCGGGCGCCGGCGGCGTTTTTCGGGCGAGCGCGGCGTCGAAGCCGTCCAGGTTCGACAGGACGAGCCGCGACGCGTTCCAGAGCTTGTTGGCGAAGTTCCGGTAGCCCTCGATGCGGTCCTCGGAGATGCGGATGTCGCGCCCCTGGCCCAGCGCCGCGAGCGTGAAGCGAAACGCGTCGGTCCCGTACTTCGCCATCACGTCGAGCGGATCGGCGACGTTGCCCTTGGTCTTCGACATCTTCTGGCCCTCGGCGTCGCGGACGATCGCGTGCAGGTAGACGTCGCGGAACGGCACGTCCTGCACGAAGTGGATGCCGAGCATCGCCATGCGCGCGACCCAGAAGAAGAGGATGTCCGGCCCCGTGACGAGCACGGAGGTCGGGTAGTACTTGCGAAGCTCGGGCGTGTCGTCGGGCCAGCCGAGCGTCGAGAAGGGCCAGAGGCCCGAGGAGAACCAGGTGTCGAGCGTGTCCGGGTCCTGCCGGAGCGGACCCTTGCACTGCGGGCAGGCCTGGAGGTCGTCGCGCGACACGTGCACCGAGCCGTCGGCGTCGCAGTGCCACGCCGGAATGCGATGGCCCCACCAGAGCTGTCGCGAGATGCACCAGGGCCGGATGTTCTCCATCCAGTGGTAGTACGTCTTCGTCCAGCTGCGCGGGAGGATCTTGATCCGGCCCTCGCGCACGGCCTTGATCGCCGCCGCGGCGAGCGGCTTCGTCTGCACGAACCACTGCTTGGAGACGAGGGGCTCGACCACGGTCTTGCAGCGGTAGCACACGCCGACCGCGTGGCGATAGGGCTCGATCTTCTCGATCAGGCCGAGCGCCTTCATGTCCTCGACGATCCGCTTGCGGCACTCGAACCGGTCCAGTCCCGCGTAGCGTCCGGCCTCGGCGGTCATCTTGCCGTCGAAGCCGATGACGGTCTTGATCGGCAGGTTGTGACGCCGGCCGATCTCGAAGTCGACCGGGTCGTGCCCGGGCGTCACCTTGATCACGCCGGTGCCGAATTTCGGATCGACGGCCTCATCGGCGACGACCTTCACCGAGATCATGCCGTCGACCGACGGGACCTCGAGCGTTTTGCCGACGAGATGCCGGTAGCGCTTGTCCTTGGGGTGCACCGCCAGGCCGGTGTCGCCCAGCTTGGTCTCGGGCCGCACCGTTCCGAGGGTGACCGGACCGTACTTGATGTAGACGAACTCCCCGTCGCGCTCCTCTCGCTCGACCTCGAGGTCGGACAAGACGGTCTGGCAGTGCGGACACCAGTTGACGATGTAGTCGTCGCGGTAGATCAGCCCTTCTTCCCAGAGGCGGACGAACGACTCGCGGACCGCGCGCGACAGCCCGGGATCCATCGTGAAGCGCTCGCGCGACCAGTCGCACGAGGCGCCCAGGCGTCGCAGCTGGCGGACGATCGTGCCCCCGGTCTCTTCCTTCCATTGCCAGGCGCGCGTCAGGAACCCATCGCGGCCGAGGTCTTCCTTCGTCTTGCCCTCGGCGGCGAGCTGCCGCTCGAGGACGACGTGAACGGCGATCGCGGCGTGGTCGGTGCCCGGGAGCCAGAGCGTGTTGAAGCCGTCCATCCGCTTCATGCGCGTCAGCGTGTCCTGCAGCGTCATGGTCAACGCGTGACCCCAGTGCAGAGACCCGGTGACGTTGGGCGGCGGCATCGCGATCGCGAACGGTTTGCCCTCGGCGGCGGGGTCCGCGCGGAAGTAGCCCCGCTCCTCCCAGCGCGGATACCAGTGCGTCTCGACGGCCGTGGGGTCGTACCGGTCGGGAATTTCCGGCGTCGGCTCGCTCATCGGCGGACCGTCATTCGAGCACCGGCGCGGCGGCGGCGAGGCGCCAGCGGGCCCCGCCGCGCTGGAAGGTCAGCGCCCACGGCGCGTGCTCGGCGGTGGCGGCGACCGACACGGTGCGCGGCTCGGCGCCGCCGTCGGCGGCATCGCAGGCGGTTTCGGGGCGCAGCGTGGACGGCAGCCGCCGACGGACCTGGGCGTCCGGCACCAGCCTGGCCAGGCTCGCTTCGTCCTTCGACGCGAGCGCCGCGAAGAGCTCGGCGACCGTCGCGCGCAGCTCGCGGTGCCAGCCGTTGAGCTGGCGGCCGGACTTTCGGACGAGCGCGCCGGTCTCCGGCGACGCGCGGAACAGATCCTCGGATTCCGTCTGTCCCTCGCACCCCGGTGTCCAGCCCGGATAGTGGAGCTCGTAGCGAACGCGGATCTCGTCGCCGCGCACCGCATAGGCGCGCGCCATCAATCCGTCCGGGAATACATCGGTCGTGGACCAGACGACGCGGACGCCGTCGCCCTGCTGGCGGATGAGGTCGAGGCGGAGCGGTCTGAATGCCTGCCCCGTGGCCGGACCTTCCCAGGCCGTGACGAACTGCGCGGCGCCTCCCGGTCCCGGCGCCCACGGGTACACCGTCGGGCGGCCCTCGCGCGAAAGCGTCGTCAAGAGGGCCGCCTCGCCCGCGAGCTTTCCGTACACGCGCACGGTGTTGGCGCCCGGCACGTCGCTCATCTGGAATGCGCCTACCACGAGCCGACCCACGCGCAGGACGTCGACCGTGGTCGCGCCCCACGCCTCGCCGAACGCGTCGAGCCGGTCTTGCAGGAAGGCGGGCGACGCGTAGAGACCGCCGGCGCCGAGGCTCTCGACGATTTCCTCGTCGAGCAGCGCGTACATCTCCCGGTAGGCGTCGGGCGATCCGTCCGCGCTGCTGTGCGAGCGCGCGAGCTCGCGGAACTGGTCGAGGCGGTCGGCCGGACCGGCACCGGCCAGCCGCTCGTGCACGAGGGTTACCGCGCCGAGCAGCGCGAGCCCGACGAGCCATCTTTGCGTCGGGCGTTTCGATAGACGACTCACGAGCCTATGGTACAACAGACTCGTGCGGCTCCTCGTGCTCGATCGGTACATCGTACGAGAGCTGGCGTCACCGCTCGGATTCGGCTGCGTGCTCCTCACCTTCTTTCTCGTCATCGACCGCATTTACAACCTGACCGATCTGGTCATCACCAAGGGCGTGCCCTTCTATCTGGTCGTGCAGCTCCTGGCGTTCATGCTGCCCTCGTTCCTCGCCATCACGCTGCCGATGGCGTTCCTGTCGGCGGTGCTGCTCGCCGGCGGCCGGCTCGCGAGCGACCTCGAAATCGTCGCCTTCCGGGCCGCCGGGGTGAGCGCGTTGCGGCTCTTCCGCCCGGTCCTGCTGGCCTCGCTCGTCATCATGGCGGCCACCGCCTGGTTCACGCTCGTCCTGAATCCGCTGGCGAATCGCGAGTTCCAGCGCCAGCTCTTCCGGATTCTCCAGGCGAAAGCGGCGAGCGGGCTGCAGGAGCGCGTCTTCCTCGGGACCTTCGGGGACGTGACGATCTACGTCGAGGATGTCAGCGTCTCTCAGGTCGCGCTCCGCGGGCTGCTCGTGTCCGACGAGCGCGACCCGAAGATGTCGCGGATCATCACGGCGCGCGAGGGGCGGCTGCGCAGCGACGAGGCGAACCAGCGAATCACGCTCAGCATGATCGACGGCGCGGTCAATGAGGTCGACGTGATCCCGGGCGTCGCGCAGCCGACGACCGCGGACCCGTTGCGGCCGGCCGTCGCGCCGCGTTATCGCCACACGCGCTTCGAGACCTACGACATGAGCCTGGCGATGAGCTCGCCGCTGATCGGTGCCGCGCGGAACGACAAGCCGGAGCGCGACGCGACCCTCGGCGAGCTCAATCAGAAGATCGCAGAGTACCGGCATCAGCGCGTGAACCGCCTGCCGTACGAGATCGAGCGTCACAAGCGCTTCGCCCTGCCGGCGGCGGCGCTCGTCTTCGGCCTCATCGCCTTTCCGCTCGCCATCCGCTCCCACCGGGGCGGGCGGAGCATCGCGTTCATCGGCAGCCTGGTGATCCTGGTCATCTACTATCTGCTGATCACCTCGCTGGAGGGGTTCGCCCTGCGCGGCCGGATTCCCGCGGCCGTCGCGATCTGGACGCCGAACGTCCTGTTCACCGGTGCCGGCTTCGGTCTCCTCGTCGCGACCGCGCGCGAGTGGCGATGGCCGGCGATGCCGCTCCTGTGGCGCGCGCTCGAGCGCGTCCGGCGCGCTCTGCCGAGCCCGGCGGCCAGGCGGGTTCGGGTCCACGCCGCCGGCGCGGGCCGCGACTCGACACACATCATCGACCGCTACCTCGTTCGCGAGTACCTGGCATTCATGGGACTCGGCCTCGCGGTGTCGGCGGCCCTCTTCGTGATGATCGATCTGCTGCAGACCCTCGACCGCTACCTTCGACTGAAGCCGCCGCTCGTGTTCATCATCGAGCACTTCGCCTACCGGCTTCCGGCGGCGCTGCACCTCTACCTGCCGGTCGTCATGCTCGTGGCGACGATCTTCCTCTTCTTGACGCTCGGCCGATACCACGAGCTGACCGCGCTCAAAGCGGCGGGCGTCAGCCTCTACCGGGTGAGCATGCCCATCCTCGGTCTCGGGCTCGCCATCGCCATCGGCGCCGGAGTGTTCCAGGAGCTCGCGCTGCCGGTCCTCAACGAGCGGGGCGAGGAAGTGGACCGCGTCAAGATCCGCGGCATGGCCCCACGCCACCTCCAGCTACGCCACCGCCTCTGGCTGCGCAGCTCCGATTCGCGCTTCTATCGGGTCGAGCTGCTCCACCCCGGCACCAACGACATGTTCGGCGTGACCATTCTCGAGCTGAACCGCGACTTTCGGCTGACCGGCCGCCTCGACGCGCGGCAGGCGCACTGGACGCCGGCCGGCTGGGAGCTGCGCGATGGCGCCTACCGCGAGATGTCCCCGGACGGCGGGGTGCAGACGCTGCCGTTCCGGTCGACGGCGGTGGAGCTGTCCGAGGAGATGGAGGATTTCATCCAGATCCAGAAGCCGGTGACCGCGATGAGCTTCCGCGAGCTCAAGGACTACATCGCCCGGCTCGAGGCGGCCGGATTCCAGATCAGGAAGCATCTGGTCGAGCTCTACGCCAAGCTGTCGTTCCCGCTCGTCAACCTGGTCATGGTGCTCGTCGCCATCCCGCTGGCGCTGCAGTCACCCCGCGGCGGTCGTCTCTTCGGGATCGGTCTCGCGCTCGGCATCATGGCGGGCTACCTCGTCGTCCACTTCGTCGCGCTCGCGTTCGCGCGGGCCGACCTCCTGCCGCCCCTGATCGCGGCGTGGACCGCGAACATCATCTTCATGGGACTCGGCGTCTCGCTGCTGCTCCGCGCCCGGACGTGAGAGCGTCCAGCCGGCCGCCTCACGCGATCCACGCCAGCGGATCTTCGTCGCGTCCCGGCACCCGGCCGTCGATGAAGATCCGGTGCCAGATCGCGAGCTGCATCAGCCCCCAGATGGCACGCGCCGTGTTCCCACCCTGCTGCTGCTCGCGCACCAGCTCCGCGACGGCGTCCGACCGGAACCAGCGCCGGATCACCGGATGCGCGGGCAAATGCGCCGCGAGTCCGTCGAGGAACTCGCCCCTGAGCCACTGGCGAACCGGGACGTAGAAGCCGCGCTTGCGCCGCCAGAGGTGCTCGCGGGGGAGCCTCCGCTCGGCCCAGCGCTTGAGGAACAGCTTGCCCTGGCGCCCGCCCACCTTCAGCCCGTCGGACAGCCCCAGGCCGAACTCGACCACGCGATGGTCGAGGAACGGCACGCGCCCCTCGAGGCCGAAGGCCATCAGGACGCGGTCCGCCTTCACGAGCAGGTCGTCGGGCAGCCAGGTGCAGAGGTCGGTGTACTGGCAGCGCGCGACGTCGCTCCAGGCGTCCGGCGTCGCCCGCCACGCCGTGATGAACGGCTCGCGGTGCGCGGCCGCGGCCGCCTTCAGCTCGGGGCCGAACGCCCGCTGCGTCCAGCGGCGGCCCCACTGGCCGCGCGTGCGGAAGCCGCCCGAGCCGGGCGCCACGAGGTTCTTGAGCCAGCGCTGCAGCGGCGTTCGCCGGTAGCGGCCGTAGCCGGCGAAAACCTCGTCGCCCCCCTCGCCGGTCAGGATCACCTTCAGCCCGCGCGCGGCGTGCTCGGCCATGAACGACGTGGGCAGGCAGGCGTAGTCGTGCAGCAGATCGTCCGTGGCCCAGATGGTGTGCGGCAGCCGCCGGAACACGGCGTCGCGGTCGAGGACGATCTCCGTGTGCTCGGCGCCGAAGCGGCGCGCGATCGTGGCGGCGTCGGGCAGCTCGTCGTCGGCCGCGGCGCCATCATGATAGCCGATGGAGAACGTGCGCACGGGCCGGCCGGTGAGCTCGCTCATCGTCGCCAGCAGCACGCCCGAGTCGACTCCGCTCGACAGGAACAAGCCGCACGGGACGTCGGCGCGCAGGTGCTCGAGCATCACCTGGTGGAACAGCGGCTCGAATTCCGCGTCGGCCTGGCCGAACTCGAGCCGGCGCGTCCGGATGTCGAGCAGCGACCAGTACGGGCGCTCCTGGAGCTTCAGGTCGGCGTCCACCACCAGCGTCGTGCCGGGCGGCAGCCGGCGAATTCCCTGAACGAGGCTCTGCTCTCCGGTGTTGAAGCGGTTTTGCAGGTATTGGACGAGCGCGCCGGGATCGAGCGCGGGCTCGCCGGGCCAGACGGAGAGGATCGCCTTCAGCTCGGAGGCGAAGAGCACACGATCCGGTAGCTCCGCGTAGTAGAGCGGCTTGATGCCCAGGCGGTCCCGCCCCAATACCAGCTCGCGGCGCCCGGCGTCGTACAGCGCGAAGGCGAACATCCCGTTGAGCGACGGGAGGGCGCCCAGGCCGTCGAGCGCGTAGGCGTGCAGGATCGTCTCGCTGTCCGAGTGGGTCGCGAAGCGACGCCCCCGGGCCTCGAGTGCCTGCCGAAGCTCGACGTAGTTGTAGATCTCACCGTTGGCGACCAGGGTGAGCGGGCCGTCGGCCATCGGCTGGTGACCGCCCTCCAGGTCGATGATCGAGAGCCGGGTTTGCAGGAGGCCGAGAGGGCCGGCGACGTGCACGCCCAGGTCGTCGGGGCCCCGGTGAGCCAGGGCGTCGCCCATGCGCCGGAGCGCGCCCTCGTCGGGGCTACCGCGCCTCAGGAGAACGCCGGCGATCCCACACATGGAGAGTGCCTCGGATGCGGCAGAGTACCACGCGGTCGCCGCGGCCCAGGAGCGTAACTTGAAAAGCCGAACCGGCTTTGCTAGCGTGGCATCGAATGGGGTCGACGAAGATTCATCGCCCCTCGCCGCACCTCCCCCTCTCGTGAGCTCGCGATACCGCGTCCTCGGGCGTCTGCTGCGATCGCTCAAGCCGCACTGGCAGGCCGTCACCGCCAGCGCCCTGCTCGCCCTCGTGGTGTCGGGCGCGGGCGGGCTGATCGCGTGGCTGGTGAAGCCGGCGATGGACGACATTTTCCTGCGGCGCGATCTCCTGATGCTCAAGCTCATTCCACTGGCCCTGCTCGGCGTCTACATCGTCAAGGGCCTGGCGAGCTACGGCGAGTCCTATCTGAGCAAGTCGATCGGCGAGCGTGTCGTCACGAGGGTGCGTCACGACCTCTACGTGCACCTGCAGGGCATGCCGCTCGCGTTCTTCACGACGCGGCACACCGGCGAGCTCACGACGCGGCTCGTGCTCGACACGAGCCGGCTGGCCAGCCTGTCGTCCGACATGCTCGTGAGCACGCTCCGCCGGGTCGGCACGATCGTCGCGCTGCTAGTCGTCATGTTCACCCGCGACTGGGCGCTGACGCTCTTCGTGGCGACGATGCTCCCGGTGGCCGCGCTGGTCAACTGGCCGCTCGGGCGCCAGCTCTACAAGATCAACCGGCGCGCCCAGGAGATGAGTGGGCAGCTCGCGGTGCTGCTCATGGAGTCGCTCACCGGCCGCAAGATCGTCAAGGCGTTCGTGCGCGAGGACCTCGAGCAGGCGCGCTTCGACCGGCTCAACGATCGCCGCCTTCGGCTGGCCCTCCGGGACCACCGCGTCGACGAGTTCTCCCGGCCCTTGCTGGAGATCGTGGCGGCCCTCGGCATCGTCGGCGCGATCTGGTACGGCGGCTCCCGCGTCATCCAGGGCACCCTGACCCCCGGCGAGTTCTTCTCGGTGATCGCCGCGGTCGCCCTCCTCTATCGCCCGCTCGGCGACCTCCTGCGCACCTTCAACACCGTCCAGCAGGCGCTCGCGTCGGTGGAGCGGGTCTACGAGATCCTCGACACGCCGGCCGCCATCGTCGACACCGCCGGCGCGCGCCGCCTCGGCGGCTTCTCGGATCGGATCGAGTTCGAGGGCGTCGGCTTTCGCTATCCCGGCACCGAGGAGTGGGCGCTCCGCGACATCACGCTCTCCATCCGCAAGGGCGAGCTGGTCGCGTTCGTGGGAATGTCGGGCGCCGGGAAGTCCACGCTCATGGAGCTCCTGCCGAGGTTCCACGACGTCTCGGCGGGACGCGTGACCATCGACGGCCATGACCTCAGGAGCGTGACCGTGGACTCGCTGCGCGCCCTCATCGGCATCGTCACCCAGGACACCTTCCTCTTCAGCGACACGATCGAGTACAACATCGCCTACGGCCGCCCGGGCGCCTCGCGCGAGGC
>QHSM01000191.1 GCA_003221595.1 Candidatus Rokuibacteriota bacterium
TCCGAGCTGATCCGGGGCGACATCTACTACTGGGGCGGGCTGATGGCCGGCGCCTGCATCGGCTCGCTCCCGATCGTGGTCGCGTACGTGTTCTTCCTGGACTACTACGTCTCGGGCCTGACGGCGGGCGCCGTCAAGTAACCACTCGCAGAGGAGGCGGCACCATGGCGAGACTCAGTGCTCCGACCGTCCACGATTCGCGCGTGAGCCGGCGTCGCTTTCTCGGCGCGGCCGGCGCCGGCGTCGCCGGGGTCCTGGCCTCCGGCAAGGCCCCGGCCTTCGGCCAGAGCCGCGAGCTGACGTTCCTGACTGTTGCGAGCTTCGTGCCGGAGACCGACAAGGAGCTGAAGCGACAGCTCGACGAGTGGGGAGCGGCGAACAAGGTCAAGGTGCGGCTCGACATCATCGCCCATCTGCAGCTCGTGACCAAGAAGGCCTCCGAGGTCCAGGCGCGCTCCGGTCATGACCTCACCGCGCTCGGTCCCGGACTCGGCGACGCCGATCTCTACTTCGACTACCTGGTCGACCTGAACGACGTCGCGGCCGACGTCGCGCCCAAGAACGGCGGGTGGCTGAACCCGAACGACTACCTGATCCGCGGCAAGTGGAAGCTCCTGCCGTGGTGGATGCCGCCGTTCCCGATGGCGGTGCGCACCGACCTGCTCGAGCGGCTCAACGAGAAGAACCCGGACACCTGGGAGGACTGGCTGCGGATCGGCAAGAAGGGCAAGGCGATCGGGCACCCCTTCGGCATCGCCCTCGGCCACAGCGCTGACGCTAATGTCACGCTGCTCTCGATCCTCTGGTCCTACGGCGGCGCCTACGTGGCCAAGGACGGCCGGACGGTCACCATCAACTCGAAGGAGACGCGACAGGCGATGGACTTCGTCAAGCGTCTCTACACCGAGGCCATGGACCAGGAGGTGCTGGCGTGGGACGACGCCAGCAACAACCGCTGCCTCAACGCCGGCAAGTGCATCGCGATCCACAACCCGATCAGCGCCTACGAGTCCGCCAAGAAGGACAAGGTGCTGGTGCCGGGCACGCAGCGGGAGATCGCGGAGGTCATCGACCACATCAACACGCCGCGCGGGCCCGTGGACCGGAAGGCGACGACCGGCTACTGGTGCGTCGGCATCTGGAACTTCTCGAAGAACCAGGACCTCGCCAAGGACTTCCTGCGCTACCACTTCCAGCCCGACAATCTTTCGAAGTGGGTCGAGGCCGGGCGCGGGTTCAACATGCCGTTCCTGGCGAACCTGACCAAGCACGCCGTCTACAAGAGCGACAAGCAGTACCGGTTCATTCCCGAGGTGGCCAAGGTGTCGGTACCGCCCTCCTGGCCCGGTCCGACGACCGCGGCGTCCCAGCAAGTGCTCGATCTCTACATCATCCCGGACATGTTCGCCCAGCACGCGACGGGCAAGATGACGGCCGATCAGGCGATCGCCTGGGCCGAGAAGGAGATGCAGGAGATCTACGCCGGCCGCAAGCGCCGGCCCTGACGCGGTCGTCTCAGCCCGCGTCGTTCACGGAGTCGCGCTGTCGCCGGCGCCCGCGCGATAGTGGGTCGCGTAGGCGCGGCGGCAGCGCTCGCGCAGCTCGATCTCGTCGGGGAGGAGCCCGGCGAAGCGCGCGGGGGAAATCTCCGCGAGATCGAGCGACGGCCTCCCGTCGAGGATCCACTCCGCGATCGCCTCGCCGAGCGCGGGCGACACGCTGAGGCCGCCGACGCAGCAGCCGCTCATGACCCACGCGCCGGCCACGCCGGGCAGCGGGCCGACGAGATAGCGGTCGTCCGTGGTGAGCGTCGGCAGCCCGCCGCGGTGCTCGGCCACGCGGATCGTCGGGTCCTGGAAGATCGGGAATTGCTCGCGCACGCTCCGCGCGAGCCGCCACAGCACCTCGATGTCGAGCGGCAGATCCGCCATGTCGAACGACGGCGGCAGCGTTGCCGCCTCGAGCTGGAGGGGGTCGGCCTCGTACCCGCCCAGCATGAGACCGCCGCGCTCGTGCCGCACGTACACGTTGGCGTCGATGACACGGGCGATCGGGAACTCGGGCCCGACGCCGGCGATCGGCTCGGTGATCAGGAGCTGATGGCGGGTCGGCACCACCGGCAGCGCCGCGCCGAGCCGGCCCGCGACGAGCCGGGCCCACGCGCCGGCGGCATCGAGCACGGCGCGCGTGCGGATCGTGCCGCGCGGCGTTCGCACGCCCTCCACACCCCGCGCATCGAGGTCGAAGCCGGTGGCCGGCGTCTGCGGGAGCAGCACGGCCCCGAGCTTCTCGGCGGCCCGGCAGTACCCGAGCGGCAGCTCGGACGGCTCGACGTTACAGTCGGTCGGGCTCCACGTCAGAGCGACGATGCCGCGCTCGCCCAGGATCGGCAGCCGCCGCCGCGCCTCTTCGACCGAGACGAAATCGATCGGCACGCCGGCAGCCGTGCCCCGCGCCACCTCCCGGGCGAGCTGCTCGGCGTCGCGCTCGGTACGCGCGATCTTCAGAGCGCCGCTCTGCGTGAAGCGGAGGGGCTGGCCGGTCTCGTCGGTGAACGCCGCCAGCTTCGCCACCGCCCGCTGCGCGAGCCGGGTGAGGGCCGGGGTAGCGCGGACCTGGCTCGAGAGGCCGGCGGCCCGCGGCGAGGTCTGTGCGGCGAGCGCGGCGCGCTCGAGCACCGCCACCCGGACACCCCGGCGCGCCAGGTGGTACGCCGCGCTGGCGCCGAAGGCTCCGGAGCCGATCACGACGACGTCGGCCGAGGCTATCATGGGGCTCACAATAACCCTGGCGGGAGGCGTCCTGAAAGCGATCGTCCTTCGGGAGTTCGGCGGCCCCGACGTCCTGCGATGGGAAGAGGTCCCGACGCCCGCGCCGGGCCCGGGCGAGGTGCTCGTTCGGGTGCACGCGGTCTCCGTCAACCGCACGCTCGACCTGCAGGTGCGCCAGGACGGCGGGAATTACGGCGTGACCTTGCCCCTGGTCATGGGCTGCGATCCGTCGGGCACGGTGGTGGCCGTGGGCTCCGGCGCCGATCCAGTGAAGATGGGCGATCGGGTCGCGGCCTTCGGCTTCGTCGGATGCGGGACTTGCGCCCACTGCGCCGCGGGCGATCACCGCCGCTGTGTCGCGCGCAAGATGCTCGGCGTGCAATGCTGGGGCGGCTATGCGGAGTATCTGCGCCTGCCCGCCACGAGCTGCGTGGCCGTGCCCGCCGAGGTCTCGTTTGCGGACGCGACGGTGATCGCGCGTCATTTCCCGCTGGCCTTCGGCGAGTGCCATCTGGCCGAGCTCAAGCCCGGGGACTGGGCGCTGGTCATGGGGGCCGCCGGCGGCCTGGGCAGCGCCCTCGTGCAGGTCGCGAAGAGCCTGGGGGCGCGCGTGATCGCTGCCGCCGGCACCGACTCGCGCGTCGAGGCGGCCGTGGCGCTCGGCGCGGACGCCGGAGTGAACTATCGCCGGCTCGATCTCGACGCCGAGGTCAAGCGGATCACAGCGGCGCACGGCGCCGACGTCGTGTTCGAGAACATCGGCGATCCCGCGCTCTGGCCGGGCGCCTTCAACGCGCTGGCGCCCGGGGGTCGGCTGGTCACCGTCGGCGCCCACGGCGGCGGGTTCGTCACGCTGGACGTACGACGCCTCTATCAGCAGCGGCTGCGGGTCATCAGCGGACTGGGGGCGGACCGCCGGGAAGACCTGGAGCGCTCGTTCGAGCTCGCGGCCGGCGGCATGCTCAAGATCCTGGTCGATCGCATCCTGCCGCTCAGCGAAGCGGCGGCCGCGCACCGGCTCGTCGAGTCGAACGCGCCGCTCGGCAAGGTCATTCTCGACCCCACGCTGGACGCGCCTTAACGAGGCGCGGCCGCGAACGCGTTGCCGAACATCTCCTCCTCGGCTTCGGAGAGCGTCGAGAAGCTCTTCGATATCAGCGGGCGCACGTTGCCGTCGTTGTCGCGTGTCTCGCCGTTGAACTCGTCCGAAACGAACGTGAACGGGATGCGATCGGTCCCGTAGAAATGGCGCAAGATCTGGAACAGTGCGCCCCCGAACCCGGCGTGGCCGGACGGGTAGGCGGGAAACGGCGGTGTGAAGTTCGGTCCGTTGAGGTTACTGGCGGGCGCGCCGAGAGGAGAGTACGTGGGATCTTGCGGCGTACTCCGATTGCCGTCGGGCTCGCGAATGCCGGTGACCGGGCGCCAGAACTCGTAGTGGTACTTCGATTCCCAGATGGCGATCCCAGCGTCGGCCATGGCCACGTTGATCAGGGCCAGGAGGCGTGCCAGCTCCATCGGGCCGGTCTTCCGCTGCTCGGCAATGTGCATCGCGATCTGGTTGTACAGCCGGGTCGGGGCACAGAGACTCGGCGTGCCGTCATATGCCCAAAAGATGCCGGTAACGGTCTGGTCGGCGGTGCGCGCGGTCGGAGTGATCACGCCGTCGCCCCCGAGCGCCTTCACCTCCTTGAACGCGACCGCGTAGGCGCGGCTGTCCAGATCGGGTGGCGGCGGCACCCGGAACTGATCGCCCGAGCGGAGCACGAACGGCTCGACCTCGCCCCAGTGCGCGCCGAGCGCGAGCGGGCTCAGGCTGACCGGATCCTGGCGCCACTTCCCCGGCGCGTCGCTCGTGATGAAGTCGACTCCGACGTGAGGCTCTGGGTGCCGAGAACCGTCGTCAACACGCCGGGCGAGGATCGCGCCGGCCGCTGCGCGCCCGAGCTTGATCCCGTTGACCTTGGCGCGCCCCTCCGGGATGGCCCCCAGGTCCTCGACGAGCAGCTCGTCGAGCGCGGCCGCCTGGGACGGGTAGAGACGGATCAGCGTGTCGTGCGCGGCCAGCGCGATGGCGGCCGCAGCCGACGTTTCGGCGGGAGCGGGACGAAGCCCGGAATAGCTCTGACACCCGCCGACGATCGCGTTCATCGCGTCGAAGACGGCGATATGCACGATCGCCATGGCCCGACTCGATCGCCCGGGTCCCAGCTGCTCGCCGAAGACGCGCGGGTCGCCCGGCGGTGGCGGCGTGTGGTCGACACCGCTCGTGTCGATCGCCACTTCGTTCCAGTGGCGCAACCGATCCCCGGCGCCCGTGCCGCGTCGCCGCGGTTGCGCCGAGCCGAGGCTCGGCTGGGCGCCAAAGCGCGGGCCGAAGACATCGCGCAGACCGTCCGGAAACCCCTGTGCGATCGCCCGAGCGGGCAGGCCGAGCGCGAGCATCCCCAGCACGAACGCGCGGCGCGATGGCGAGCTCTTCATGGCGCTCTCTTGCGAGCAGGCGCCGTGCCAGACCTACCTTGGCCGGGATTCCGGCGACTTTGCGCGGTGGGCTTCCACGGGCATCCGTTCACGGAGCGACATCGAGTCACCGGCTGTCACGGGCTCGACGTCGCCTCGGATGATTCTCAAGAATGATCGGCCAAGCCGGTCCCGCGCGGATCGGCTTGGCTTCGGCCTGCCGGACGGGATACTCTACCCGGCGGCGGATGCTTGACGCCGGACCGGGGTGCGGGACGGTTGCCCGCCAATAGAGGCGCCTCAATAAGGAGACCAGCATGAGCTACGAGGTCAAGGTCGAGGACGTCGAGTACCTCCGTCACGGGAACACGCCATACCTGGCGACCATCTATCGGCCGCAGGGCAGTGGGCCCTTCCCGATCATGGTCGAGCTCCACGGGGGCGCCTGGTGTCGCTCGGATCGTCACGGCGACAAGGTGATCCACGAGGCGCTCGCCAAGAGCGGCGTGATCGTGGCCACGCTCGACTGGCGGCAGCCGCCGACGGCGCCCTATCCCGCGTCGTTCCAGGACATCCACTACGGCATTCGCTGGATCAAGTCGCGGGCGGCGGAGCTGGGCGGGCGAGCCGATATGGTGGGCTCCATGGGCAACTCGAGCGGCGGGCACCAGGCGATGCTGCTGGCGATGCGGCCGTTCGACCCGCGCTACAGCGCGCTGCCGCTGCCGGGCGCGCCGGCTCTCGACGCGACCGTGCGCGGCGTGATCATGACCTCGCCTGTCATCGATCCGCTGGGCCGGTACCGCTAC
>QHSM01000192.1 GCA_003221595.1 Candidatus Rokuibacteriota bacterium
GCGCCTTCGCCGGCAGGTCGGCCTCGTTCTTCGCACCGATGGTCGGCGCGCGCCAGCCCTCGATCTCCTCGTAGACGGGCTCGGCCTCCGCCACCACGTTCTCGTCCTCGGGGAAGTCGGTCAGGGTCTCCCCGCGGTGCCGGTACGCGACGCACACCTTCAGGGTCTCGCACTGGTCGAGCACGTCGAGCTTGGTGAGGGCCACCGCGTCGAGGCCGTTGATGCGGGCCGCATAGCGGCCGACGACCGCGTCGAACCAGCCGCAGCGGCGCGGCCGGCCGGTGGTGGCGCCGTACTCGTGGCCGCGCGCCCGGATGGCCTCGGCGACCGCGCCCGTCATCTCCGTCGGGAACGGCCCGCTGCCCACGCGCGTGGTGTAGGCCTTGCTCACGCCGATGACGCCGTGAATGCGCGTGGGCGGCACGCCCGTGCCGGTCGAGGCGCCGCCGGCCGTCGTCGAGGACGAGGTGATGTACGGATAGGTGCCGTGGTCGATGTCGAGCATCGTCGCCTGGGCGCCCTCGAACAGCACGCTGTAGCCGCTGTCTATCCAGCGCGAGAGCAGAAGCGCCGTGTCGGTGATGTAGGGGGCGAGCCAGCCGGCGTAGCGCAGGTACTTGTCCAGGATCTCCTCGACCGTGAAGGTCTCGGCGTCGTAGATCTCGCGCAGCAACCGGTTCTTCTGGGTCACGTTCAGCTCGAGCTTTTCGCGGAACAGCCGCTCGTTCAGGAGGTCGGCCATGCGAATGCCGACGCGCGCGGCCTTGTCCACGTAGGCGGGCCCGACGCCCCGGCCGGTCGTCCCGATCCGGCGCTTGCCGAGCTTGGCCTCGGAGGCGAGGTCGAGCGCCGGGTGGTACGGCATGATCAGGTGCGCGTTCTTCGAGATGAAGAGGTTGCCGTCGAGGGTCACCCCGCGACGCACGAGCGCCTCCATCTCCTCGATCAGCGAGCCCGGGTCCACGACCACGCCGCAGCCGATCACGCAGCGGCAGCCCGGGTGCAGGATGCCCGAGGGAATCGTGTGCAGGACGTACTTCTCGCGCCCGACGACGACGGTGTGGCCGGCGTTGTTCCCGCCGGCGTACCGCGCGACGACGTTCACGTGGGGCGCCAGCAGATCGACTACCTTCCCCTTGCCCTCGTCGCCCCACTGCGTTCCGACGACCACGATGTTAGGCATGGCGCAGCCCTCCAAATGTACGCTCCGGATGCTCGAGAATCTCACCGACCGGCAACATGCGCTCCGATCCGTCCGCGAGGCTCATCGCCAGCACCTCGCCGGCACGGGCCCGGGCGTGACCGACGACCAGGACGTGACGCACGCGCTGGGCGCGCGCGTAGGCGACCGACTCGTCGAGTCCGCGGCTGATGATGTCGCGCGCGACGGACGCGCCCAGGTCGCGCAGCCGGCGGGCCAGCGACAGCGCCACTGTCTTGTCCGGCGTGAAGTCGATGATGAAGAAATCGGGGCCCGGCAGCGTCACCGCGACGCCCTGCGTCTCCATGACCGACAGCGCGCGGCCGATGTCGAACGCGAAGCCGACGGCCGCGCAGTCGTAGCCGAAGCGGCCGAGCATGTCGTCATACCGGCCGCCGCCGGCGATCGCCGCGCCGAAGCCCGCCACGTACGCCTCGAAGTACGTTCCCGAGTAGTAGTCGAAGCCGCGGACCTCGCCCAGGTCGAGCAGCACGCTCTCGCCGAGCCCGTAGATCTTCAGGAGGCGATACACCTCGGCCAGGTTCCCCAGCGCCCGGGCCGCGCGCTCGTTGCGCGCGAAGCCCGCCGCCTGCTCGAGCACCGATTCGCGGCCGAAGAGCGTCGGCAGCGCGAGCAGCGCGTCGCGCACGTGGGCGGGCGGCGCCAGGTCGGCGACCAGCCGCTCGAGGGTCGAGCCGTCCTTGCGGGCCAGCGCCGCGCGCAGCTCGCTCACGGCGGCCGGGTCGGCCTTCGCCTCGTCGAGGAGGCCGCGGACGAAGTCGGGGTGCCCGAGGTCGATCTGGAACCGCTCGAGCCCGAGCGCGCGGAGCCCCTCGATGGCCATCGCGATAATTTCCACCTCAGCCTCGGGCTGGTCGAGCCCGACCAGCTCGACCCCCGCCTGGTAGAACTCGCGGTAGTGCGACACGCGGGGCTCGTCGTAGCGGAACACGTTCGTCACGTAGCCCAGGCGGATGGGCTTGGGCTCGTCGCGCAGCCGGGTCGCCACCACGCGCGCGATCTGGGGCGTGATGTCCGGCCGGAGCGCCAGCATCCGACCGGTCTCCCGGTCGACGAGCGTGAACATGTTGCTCTGCACGGCCTCGTCCGTCCCGGTCGCGAGCACGTCCGAGTACTCGAACGTCGGCGTGACGATCTCGCGGTAGCCCCACCGGCGAAAGACGTCGAGCAGCTCCGCCTCGACGTGCCGCTTGCGCTCCGCCTCGTCGGGCAGATAGATGCGCGCGCCCTTGGGGAGCTGCGGGTGGCGCGGCTTCACGACGCCACCCCGTCGAGATGGGAGACCGTGTTCATGCGATGCACGGTGGCCCAGTCGGGCTCGTACTCGATCTCGGTGATCCCGGCGGGCGCGGCGTCGACCGTCCAGAGGCGGTCGAGCCCGAGTCCGAGGGCGGCGAGCACCATGACGCGCATCACGATCGAGTGGCTGACCAGCACGATCGTCTGGTCGGCATGCGCCTGCTGCAGCTCCGTGAGGCCCGCGCCCACGCGCTCCGCGACCTTGGAGACGGTCTCGCCGCCCAGCGGCGCGCAGAGGTGCGGGGCCGAGCGCCACTGTTCCCACCCCTCGGGAAAACGCGCGCGGATCTCGTCGCGGGTCAGTCCCTCCCACGCGCCGAAGGCCATCTCGGCGAAGGCCGGGACGATCCGGACCGGCAGGCGGTGCGGCTCCGCGATCACCTCGGCGGAGGCGCGAGCGCGCTCGAGCGGGCTCGCGTAGATGGCGGCGACACCGGTGGCCGCCAGCGCCCGCGCGACCGCCGCGCACTGGCGGCGCCCCGTGTCCGTCAGCGGGACGTCCCGCGAGCCCGCGAAGCGCCGCTCCCGGACCCACGTCGACTCGCCATGCCGTATGACGAAGACCCTCAGCTTGCCCACAACCCGGCCATTCTATCTCGATTCCGACCCCGGTCCAGACCGCCGGCCTTCGGGCTGTGGGGCAGGCACCACCCGCCCCGAGCGTCAGCGGGGTTGAGAGCGCGAAAGCAGGTTGCTCAAAAGGGCCCAGATGCGAGGCGTCGCCAACGAAGCAGATGGGCCCTTTTCAGCAACCTGCCTAGAGCTTGACGAGCTTGGCGAGCACGATGTCCGGCATGGCGCGGATCTCGTCGAGGGCGGAGGGCGGCATGGGGTCGTCGAGGTTCAGAAGGGACACCGCGCGGCCGCCGCGACGCTCCCGGCCGAGCTGCATGCCGGCGATGTTGATGCCGTGGCGCCCGCAGAGCGTGCCGATGCGGCCGATCACGCCCGGGACGTCGAGGTTGGCGAACACGAGGATCCAGCCGTGCGGCAAGGCCTCGAGCGAATAGCCGTCGACCCGGACGAAGCGCGGCTCCCGCTTGAAGAAGACGGTGCCGTCGACCGACACGACGCCGCGGTCCGTGCGAAGCTCGGCGCTCACGAGACTCGCGTA
>QHSM01000193.1 GCA_003221595.1 Candidatus Rokuibacteriota bacterium
CGTCGGCCTCGAGGTCGTCGAGCGCCGGCTCCCCGTCCTGACTCAGAGGCTCGAGCACTCGCTCGGCAATCCAGCGGTGCGTCCGGAGAATCAGCCGCCGGCGCGCCGGCGGCTCGGCGCTCATCCAGCTCGGCGTCATCTGGCGGTACCAGCGCCCGAGACCGGCCACCGGAGGCGTGATCGGCCCTCCATCGGTCAGCCCGGCGCAGATGCTGGCGACGAGCTGCGCGTGGCGGATCTCGTCGCCCTCGTAGCTACAGTCCCAGTCGGCCATGATGTGCGCTACCCGCCGGAGCGGCTGCCACTGTAGGATAACGATCTCGTCGCTACGGCCAACGGCCCGCAGGCTGACGGTGACCGCGCGCGCGGAGCGCTGGGTGGCGCTCAGCCAGTCCGCGCGCTCGTCGGGCGCCGGCACGAGGGGTTGGCGCAGCAGCAGCGCGAGCCGACCGAGCGGAGACTCGAACACGGCCACGACGTCCTCATGACTCCGGCAGACAGCAGTGCACGCTTCGTCCCACATGGCCCCACGGCCTCCCCGTCGCCGGATCACGAGCCGAGCGCGATGTACAGATCGCCCCCGTTGCGGTGCACGAGCAGGAGCGTCGAGGATCCGGGTTGGCGCTTGTCGATGGCGCGCTCCAGGTCGTCGACGCTCTTCACGGGCTGACGGTCGATCTCGGCGATCACGTCACCGGGCTGCACGCCCGCGTCGGCGGCCGGGCTGGCGCCCTCGACGCCGCGCACCAGAACCCCGACGCTCTCGTGCAGGCCGGACGGGCTTACCGTCGCGGACGACGACGAGCGCGACGTCCTTGCCGACCGGCGTCTCGGCAACCACGCGCGGCAGCGCGTCGGAGCGGGCGATCCGATGGCCGTCGTACTCGACGATGACGTCGCCGCGCTTCACGCCCGCGTTCATCGCGGGCGAGCCGGCGGCCACCGAAGCGACGAGCGCGCCCTGCGACCCCTCGAGCTTGAAGGTCTTGGCCAGGTCCGGCGTGACCCGCTGCACGGCCACGCCCAGGTACCCGCGCTCGACGCGGCCGGCCGCCGCGAGCTGAGTCAGAACCGGCTTGGCCAGGTTGATCGGAATCGCGAAGCCGATCCCCACCGAGCCGCCGCTCTGGCTGACGAGCGCGGTGTTGATGCCGACCGCCTGGCCCTTGCTGTTGATGAGCGGTCCGCCGCTGTTACCGGGGTTGATGGAGGCGTCGGTCTGGATGAAGTCGTCGTAGGGTCCCTCTCCGATCACGCGACCCGTCGCGCTGACGATGCCGGTGGTGACCGTCTGCTCGAGGCCGAACGGATTGCCGATGGCCATGACGGGCTCGCCGACCTGAAGCTGGGTCGAGACGCCGAGCGCGATGAGGGGCAAGCCCGTCGCGTCGATCTTCAAGAGGGCGAGGTCGGTCTTCGGATCACGGCCGAGCACCTTCGCCGCCAGCTCACGCCCATCGGCGAGCGTCACCTTGATCTCGGTCGCGCCGTCGACGACGTGGTTGTTGGTCACGACGTAGCCGTCGGCATTGACGATGAAGCCGGAGCCGAGGCTCCGGACCGTGCGGCGCGGCTGGTCGCCGAAGAACTGACGGAAGAACTGGTTGAACGGGCCCTGCGCGTCGCCCGACCCCTCCAGCCGCCGCCGGCCTTCCTCGACCCGTTTCGTGCTGACGTTCACCACCGCGGGCTTCAGCTCGCGGGCCAGCTGGACCCACGGTGACGGCGGCGGCGCCGGGGCGGCTGGGGCCACCGGGTGCTCGGACCAGAGCGGCGCCGGATTACTCTTCTGCAGCGCGAATACCGGGACGACGATGGCGAGCGCCAGCACCGCGAGCGGAGCCGTCGCTGCGATGATCCAACGTTTCATCGAGCGCTCCTTTCCATGATCTGGGATCTGGCGATCGGTCGAGCGACGCCCCGCGGGCCCGGATCAAGCCGCCCGCGTTCCGAACCCTATCGATCGAAGATGAGCGGCAGCTGAATCCCAGATGAGAAAGCGCTCATGTCCAGGGACGTTGCCTCTGGTGAAGTCCGGGAAAGGAAAGGAGGCCGACCGTCCCTCACCGAAGAAGCTTCTCGGCCCGCACGCCGATGAGGCGGATCTTCGTTCCACGCGGGTTCTCCCGCTGATCGAGGAACGGCTGGAGCAGCTCGACAGCGGCCGCGGCCAGCGCCGCCTCGCTCGTCATGGCCTCCCGCGTCGTGTGCGCGCGGGTCACCGTGCGGAAATGCGCGAAGCGCACGGTGACCGTGACGGTGCGGAAGGCGCGGAAGCCCTGGCGTCCCACCCGCGCGAAGACCTCGCCGGCCAGCGCCCGCACGCGCTCCGTGATGAAGGCGGCGTCGAGCGTGTTCACCTCGAAGGTCTCCTGCTCGCCGACCGACTTCGGCTCCCATTCGTTGGAGACCGGGCTGTCCGAGAGTCCACGCGCCTTGGCGTGGAGGTCCTCGCCCCAGCGTCCGAACCATTCGGCGAGCTGGCCGCGCTCGAGCGCGCGCAGGTCGCGAACGATGCGAATGCCCCGCGCATTGAGCTCGGCCTCCGTCTTCGGACCGATGCCGGGAATGACGCGAATGCCCAGGGGGTCGAGGAATGCCTGGACGTCCTCCGGTCGCACGAGCGTCAGGCCGTCGGGCTTCTTGAAATCCGACGCGATCTTCGCGACGAGCTTGTTGGGGCCGAGCCCCACCGAGCACGTCAACCCCTCGCGCTCGGCGATCTCGCGCTTCAGCGCGTTGGCGCGCTCGCACGCCGCCTCGAAGTCGCCGAGCGACGAGAAGTCCACGTACGCCTCGTCGATGCTGGCCTCCTCGAAGGCATCGCCGGCCGACGCCAGGATGGCCATGACCCGCTCGGACACCTCGACGTAGAGCTTGCGATTGCCGTGGACGAAGGCCACCGCGGGCTCCCCCCGGCGACGGGCGGCCTCGGCGAGCTTCCACGCCCGCGAGATGGGCATGGCCGAGCGGATACCGTAGCGCCGGGCCGCGTAGCTGGCCGCCTCGACGACGCCGCGGCCGCGCCCGTCCTTGGGGTCGGCGCCCACGACGACCGGCCGGTCGCGCAGGGCGGGATTGTGGCGCGCCTCGACCGACGCGTAGAACGCGTCCATGTCCACGTGGGCGATGATCCGCATCGCGCCTGAGGGTAACGCCGCTCGCTCGGTTTCGAGCGGTGGACGCTACACTATCGGACGAATCAGGAGCTGGGCCGGTCCTTCAAAAAACGGGTGAAGCGCGCGCGGCTCCTAGTCGTAGTCGTTCGGTTGCATCCGCTTGAGCGCTTTACGCCGCTTCTTTCGCGCCTGAGCCGCCTTGCGCTTCTTCTTGACCGACGGCTTCTCGTAATGGGCGCGCCGCTTCATCTCCTGGAAGAGGCCTTCCTTGAGCATCTGCTTCTTGAGCGTCTTGAGCGCCCCTTCGATCTGGTTGTCGAAGACCTCGACCTTGAGTCCGAAAGCCCCCTTCATCTAGGGAACCCTCAGATGACGTGTCGATCGATGGGGATGGAACGGAACCGACGTGTCCACGACGTCGAGCGCCCTGAGCCGCTTCTCGCCTTGTTCAAGCGCGCCGGCGATCGAGGGGAAGGTGTCGCGCGATTCCTCGACGAGCTCGCCCGCGTAGTTGACGATGCGCCAGCGCCAGCGGGGATCCGACGGGGTCGAGAACGCTGCGACCTGCACGGAAGCCCCTGCGCCTACCAGCGACTCCGGCCGAACCCGCTGTTCCGCGCGCCGCCACCGCTCCGCGCCCCGCCGCCGAGGCCCGAGGGCTTGGCGATCTCAACTTTCAGCGTGCGCCCGTCCAGCTCCTGCCCGTTGAACTTCTTGACGGCGGCGTCGGCTTCCTGGGCCGTCGCCATCTCGACGAAGCCGAATCCGCGCGAGCGCCCGGTCTCGCGATCCATGACGACCGCCGCCGACTCGACGACACCAGCCTGGGCGAACACCTCGCGCAGCCGCGAATCAGACGTAGAAAAAGCCAAACCTCCGATGAAGAGCTTCTGTGCCATGACAACCTCCGGCTCGATCTCCCGCTGTTGAAGAACGTCCCTGGTACGCGGAAGACGGCGCCAGAGTCGTGGTCTGCTGAGAGGGTTCGGCGAGCCTCACCGGCCCCAGACGGCCCATAGTGTGTCATGTTTCCGCGTCGCCCGACGGCTTATTTTGCCGGTCCAGCTCCCCTCGCGCGCGAGACCGGGACAGTTGATCCGGGGTCACGAGGGCGCTAGCGTGAACCGCGCCAGGTGGCTCGACTCGTGCGCGTCGTCGACTTCCAGAGCTTCCGCGGCCGGCTTGTGGCGGTCGTCGTGGGGCTGTTCGTCGCCGTCCTGGCGGTATGCTTCCTCGTCGTCGCCGCCGCGGCACGCGCCAGCGCGCGCAACGAGATCAAGGGGGAGCTGCGGCTGGCCGGCACCCTGGTCGTGCGCCAGCTCGAGTCACGCGGCCAGCAGCTGGTCGCCGCGGCTCGACTGCTCTCGGACGACGTCGCGCTGAAGACGGCGGCGGCGGCCGCGGATCAGGAGAGCACGCGCTCGGTTCTTGCGAGCCATCGAGAGCGGATCGGCGCGGCGGTGTTGATGCTCGTGTCGCCGGAGGGCACCGTGGCCGCCGACACGCTACAACCGGCTCGCCTCGGGACAGCGTTTCCGCTGTCCCCGCTGCTGGACGAGGCGGAGCGGGCGGGCGCCGCGTCTCGGATCGTGGTGATG
>QHSM01000194.1 GCA_003221595.1 Candidatus Rokuibacteriota bacterium
TGATGCCCGGCGTCACGAAGAGCCCGTCGGCATCGATCGTCGTGGCGGCGGCGCCGCGGATCTTGCCGATCTCGACGATCGTGCCGTCCTTCACCGCGACGTCGGCGCGATAGCGTGAAAAGCCCGAGCCGTCGACGACCATCCCGTTCTTGATCACCAGGTCGAAAGCCATCAGTTCCCTCCGGGGCTCTCCACGCTCACGGGCTGGAGATTGTAGAGTCGGGCGCAATTGTCCCACAGAACCTTGCGCTTCGTCTCGGATGAGAGATAGGGCAGGGCCAGGAACGAGTCGATCGAGTGCGGGAACCGCGAGTCGTCGTGCGGCCAGTCGGTCGACAGCACGAGGTTGTCGTCCCCGAGCTCGGCGACGACGTACTTGCAGAGCTCCTCCTCGGGCTCCACCGACACGTAGCACTGGCGCCGGAACAGCTCCGAGGGCTTGGCGTCCTGCTCGAACAGCTCGCGGTCGCCCCACTCCTCCCAGCGCTCGTCCAGGGCCCAGAGCCACCAGGGCAGCCAGCTGCAGTTACCCTCGAGGAAGGCCATCCGCAGGCGCGGGAAGCGCGACAGCACGCCGCCCGTCACCGCCGCGCCGAGCGTCAGCATCATCTCGACCGGCTGGCCGCAGGCGTGGCTGAGGACGAGGTTATCCAGGTAGCGCCGGGCCAGGTGCTCGCCGTACGCGGCGTGATTGCCGTGGAACGAGACCGTCACGTCCATGTCCTGCGCGGCGGCCCAGAGGGGGTCGTAGTACCGGTCGTAGATGGGCCGTCCGTTGACCAGATGGGACGGCAGCACCAGGGTGACGGCGCCCAGCTCCTGGACGGCGAAGCGGGCCTCGGCCACCGCGAGGTCGACGTCCTGCAGCGGCACCAGAGCTGACGGCTTCATCCGGTCGAGGTTGTCGTGACACAGATCGGTGATCCAGCGGTTCCACGCACGGCTCATGGCCGCCGCGAAAGCGGGCTCGAGCCCGTCGATGTTGATCGCCTGGGTCGCCCAGGTCCGGAAGAGAATGCCGACGTCGATGCCCTCGACGTCCATCGCCTCGATGATGTCCTTGGCCGGGGTGCCCTTGCGGATGCGCTCCCAGCCCGGGCGTTCCATGCGCAAGGACCAGGCGCGCTGCCGCTCGGGCCGATCCGCGTACGGCGGCATGACCTTGCCGTCGACGTGAGCGCGCATCTGCCCCGTGGTGTCCGGGATCGTCGTGATACGCCCGCGGAACTTCGGGTCGAGGTAATCCTCCCACAGGGTGCGCGGCTCGATGACGTGCAGGTCGCTGTCCATGACACGGAACCCTTGCTTAGCCATGCGCCTGTCCTCCCGTGGCGATGCGGGGCGAGTCTCTCATCGGTTCAGGACCTGGGCAACAACGGCGTCTGCTCCGGATGGAGCTGCTGATCGACGGCGGCCAGGATGAGGGCCGTCCCGGCGTAGTTCCCCATCAGCGCGGCCAGCTCGAGGACGCCGCGCCGGCCGAAGAGCTCGACGGCGCGGGCGAACGTGCCCGAGCGAACCTTGCGCGTGCGGAACAGCTCGCGACCGAAGCCGACGATCAGCGCTTCTTTCTTTCCAACCCCGGCAATCGGTCGACCGCGCTTGACCACGTCGATGATTTTCGGCTCGAGACCTTCCTTGAGCGCGGCGGGCTCGTGAGCGGTCCACTCGAACTGGTTGTGGAGCTCGCGGGCGGTGACGAGAATGGCCAGCTCGGTCAGCCGGCGGTCCAGCGCCGTCTCGAATCGCAGGTACTGATTGGCCGCCCTCACGAAGCCGGCGAGCCTGGGCGAGTGCAGCCAGATCCCGCTCGGGCCGCGAAGCCCCACGAGGGTCCGGCTCTGCGGCCCCACCACCGTGTCGTAGAGCTTCCGCCCCACCTCGTCGAGAAGCTCGCGCGTCAGGAGGGGAAAGCGCGAGAGCGACTCGGGATAGACGTCCTTCGGCAGGGCGCGGCGGGGGCGGTCCCGCCGCGCTGCCTTGCGCTTCGCCAACGCGGCGTCTCAGTGCTTGTGCACGTACTTGGTGAGCCGCTTACCTCCGGCCTCGGCCAGATAGATGTCGCCGTGGGAATCGACCCAGAGCCCGTGGCCCGATCCCGGCGTGTCGAACCGGGCGAGCACCTTGCCGCTCCGCTCCAGGATGCTGATCGACGGCCGCTGCTCGCTGACGTAGGCCACCTGCTGCTTGTTGAAATAGATATCGGTCGGCTTCTTGATGTCGCGCCACTGCGAGAGGAACTTGCCCTCGGCGGTGAAGACCTGGACCCGGCTGTTCTCTCGATCGCAGACATAGACGGTGCCGTCGGGCCCCACCCAGAGGCTGTGCGGCAGGTGGAACTCGCCCGGCGCCTCCTTGCCGGGGGTGCCCCAGGAGGAGATCAGACTGCCGTCCTTCGAGAAGC
>QHSM01000330.1 GCA_003221595.1 Candidatus Rokuibacteriota bacterium
AACCAGCTCCCAGAAGAGCGTCGGGATCAGGTAGAGGGCGGTCAGCCGCTCGCGCGCGATCAGCTGCAGCGCGGTTGGGCTCGACCAGTCGGGCTGGCAGACGAAGCAGCCGTTGATCGCCGCCATGCTGGTGAGCGCGTGGATACCCATCGTGTGATAGAGGGGCATGACCCCCAGCGTGCGCTCGCCCCACTCGTAGCCGCACTGGATCACATGGGCCACGGCTCCCGCGTAGTGATTGCGGTGCGTTCGCGGGACTCCCTTCGGTCGTCCCGTCGTGCCTGAGGTGTACAGGATCAGCGAGAGATCGTTCTCGCTCGGCGGCTCGGGGGCGGGGCCGCGTCCGTCCCCGCCCTCGAGCTCGGCGAATGTGACCGTGCCCACTGGGGCGGCGGCGCCGGTGAACACGCGGCGGATCGAGGTCCCACTCGTGGCCTCGTCCATCGTCGCGGCGGTGGAGTCTTCGTACAGGGCGACCTTCGCGCCCGAGTCGTCGAGGAGGTAGCGGAGCTCGTTGGCGGCGAGACGGAAGTTGACGGGGACCGCCACCGCGCCGAGCTTCTGGAGCGCCCAGTAGGCCACCACGTGCTCGAGGCGGTTGCGGAGCGCGAGCAGCACGCGGTCTCCCGGAATGACGCCGAGCCGGCCGAGGCCCAGCGCCGCGGATATCGCGCGGCCGTCCAGCTCGGCGTAAGTGAGCCGCCGGCGGCCGTCGACGACGGCCTCGGCGTCGGGTCGGCGGAGCGCTGCGCGCCCGAGGAGCTCGCCGAGCGTCACGAGACCAGGAGGACCTTCCCCTTGTTCTTTCGGTCGAGCACGTGCTGCACGGCGGCGCGCGCGTCCTTGAGCGCGAACGCGCGGTCGACGATCGGCCGAAGGCGCCCCTGGACCACGTGGTCGAGCACGGTCCCGAGCTCGACGATCGAGCCGAGGTTCGTGCCGAGGATCCGGAGATTCTTCGAGTAGACGTGGCGGAGGTCGAGCCGTCCCCAGTGGGTGTCGTGGGAGCCGATCGTCACGAGCTTGCCGAGCCGGGTGAGCGCGTACACCGACCGCTCGAACGTCTCACCGCCGATGTGCTCGACGACCACGTCGACGCCGCGCTTGCCCGTCCACTTCCGCGTCTCCTCGACGAAGTCCTGCGTGCGGTAGTTCACGACCCGCTCGGCGCCCAGCGATCGGGCGAACTCGATCTTGTCGTCGGCGCCGACGGTCGTGATGACGCGGGCGCCGCAGAGACGCGCGATCTGGATCGCCGCGCTCCCGACGCCGCTGCCGGCCGCCTGGACCAGGACAGTCTGGCCCGGCCTGACCTCGGCCTGCGCCACGAGCGCGTGCCACGAGGTGAGCATGGCCAGCGGCACCGCGGCGCCCGACTCGAACGAGATCGCCTCGGGAAGGGGCAGGACGTTCGCGGCCGGCACCTTCACCAGCTCGGCGTAGCCGCCGTCCTTGTGGGCGCCGAGGTACCCGTAGCGGACGCACACCGTCCGCTCGCCGCGCACGCAGTACTCGCAGCTCCCGCAGGCGAAGCCGGGAAAGACGATCACCCGCTGGCCCGGCCGGAGTCCCGTGACGCCGGCGCCGGTCGCCTCGATGGTGCCCGTCACCTCGCAGCCGTTGACGTGCGGCAGCCCCTCGGGCGGCGGAAAGCGCCCGTCGAGCAGGAGCATGTCGACCTGGTTGAGGGCGCACGCCTTCACGCGCACCAGCGCCTCCCCGGAGCCGATCGGCGGGTCGCGATAGTCCTCGTACAGGATCTTCTCGGCGCCGCCGTGCTCCCGGAAGAGCGCCGCTTTCAAAACGGCACCTCCGTCCGCTCGTCCTTGACGCGCCTAGCCTTGTGGTCCCACCGCGGGAGCGACCCGGGCTCGCCGATCTCGACGGTGACGCGGATGCCGAGCCCGGTCCGGAGATCGTCGGCCAGCTTCGCGCGAAGCCCGTCGCGCTCGCCGAACGAGAGCGCCGGCGACGGATCGATGCGGATCAGGATGTCGTCGAGGCCCTCGCGGCGCCGGAAGACGATCTGAAACTCGTCCACGTCGGCATGCGGCCTCACCAGCTCCTCCACGCGCCGCGGGTAGACGATGACGCCGCGCACCTTCTTCATGTCGTCGAGCCGCGCGAGCACGCCGCCCTCGAACGCGGTGAGCGTGCGCCCGCACGGGCATCGCCGGTCGGCCACCTGGACGAGGTCGCGCGTCCGATACCGGATGAGCGGCATCGCCTCTCGATAGAGGCTCGTGAAGACCAGCTCGCCGCGCTCGCCGGGACGCACGGGCTCGTCGCGCTCGTCGAGGATCTCGGGATAGCAGTAGTCCTCGTTCACGTGGGTCAGCCCGGAGCGCGCGTCGCACTCGAAGCCCCACGCCGCGATCTCGGTGAGCCCGGGCAGGTCGTAGGCCTTCGCGCCGAAGGCGGTCTCGATCTTCGCCCTGGTGGCGGGAATGGACGCGCCGGGCTCGCCCGTGTGCCAGGTGATGCGCACCTTCGTGTCCTTGGCGAGGTCGATGCCCTTCCGGGCGGCCGCCTCGGCCAGGAAGAGCGCGTACGACGGCGTGCAGCCCAGCACCGTGATCGGATAGTTGAGGAGCGCGTCGATCCGCTGATCGGTGGAGAGGCCGCCGACCGGGAAGACCAGGCAGCCCAGGTCCTGCGCCGCGTAGAAGCCGGACCAGTAGCCGATCCACGGACCGTACGAGAAGGCCGCCATCACGACGTCCGACCGGCGCACGCCGAAAGCGTGGAGCGCGCGCGCATAGGAGTGATAGAAGCCGTACCAGTCGTCGGGCGTGTCGAGGAACGCGAGCGGCCGGCCGGTCGTGGCGGAGGTCAAGTGGATGCGCAGCACGTCGTCCAGCGGGACGGCGAGGACGTCGCCCCACGGCGGGCGCGCGGCCTGGTTCTCCTTCAGCTCGTCCTTCGTCGTGAACGGAAGCGTCCGCAGATCGCCGAGCGTGCGGACGGCCGCCGCCTTGACGCCGGCCGCCTTGAGCTTGCGGCGGTAGAACGGGCTGTGCGCCGCCGCGTGCGTCAGCTGCGCGCGCAGGCGCCGGGTCTGCAGCCGCGTCATGTCCGTCCGTGACGCGCGCTCCAGCCGCGGCTCGAGGTAGCGAGAGGCCATCGGGCGGAGGGTCAGGCGGTCGTCAGCTGCTCGCTCATCCGGTTGAAGAACTGATCGGCCATCATCTTCGACACGCCGCCGAGCATCCGCTGGCCCACGCCGGCGATGAGGCCGCCGACCTGCACGTCGGCGCTGTAGGAGACGCGCGTGCCGCCCTCGATGTCGCTCAGCGAGATCAGCGTGTCGGCCCGCACGAACCCGGGTCCTCCGCTCCCCTCGGCGGCCAGGCGATAGGAGTCGGACGGCTTCTTGTCCAAGAGCCTCACCTTGCCCTCGAAGGTCCCCTTGACCGCGGCCACGCCGATCTTCAGCGTTGCCTTGTATTCGTCGGCGGCGATCATCTCGAGCTTCTCGCAGCCGGGGATGGCCTTCCGGAGCGTTTCCGGATCGAGAAATGCGCTCCAGACTTTCTGGCGGGGCGCCTTGACGTCGTAGGAGCCTTCGAGCTTCATCGGTGACTCTCCTTAGTAGAGAACGTCGCGCGGGCTGTCAAGCCGTCACCGCCGATCACGCCAGACGCGAGAGCGCCGCGGCCATGCGGGCCAGGCCCTCCCGGATGAGCGCTTCGCTGGTCGCGTACGACAGGCGCACGTGATCGTCGGAGCCGAAGTCGACACCGGGCACGACGGCCACCTTCGCCTCTTCGAGAAGAAACGCGGTGACGTCGACGGACCCCTCGAGCGTGCGCGGGCCGTCGGCGCTCCTCCACTGCCGGCCGAACAGCTTCGAGACGTTCGCGAATGCGTAGAACGCCCCCTTCGGCATGACACACGACACGCCGGGGAGCGCGTTGAGGCCCGGCACGATGATCCGGCGCCGCCGGTCGAACTCGCCGGCCATCTTGGCGACCTCGTCCTGAGGCCCGGTGAGCGCCTCGACGGCGGCCCACTGCGCGATCGAGGACGGGTTCGACGTCACCTGGCTCTGCACGTCGGTCATGCCCCGGATGAGCTCGCGCGGTCCGGCCGCGAAACCGATCCGCCAGCCGGTCATCGCGTACGCCTTCGAGCACGTGTTGATGACGAGCGTGCGCGCCTTGACCTCCGGATCGAGCGCGGCGATCGACACGTGCCGCCCCTCGAAGGTCAGGGCCTCGTAGCACTCGTCGGACACGACGAACAGGTTCCGCTCCACGGCGAGCCGGGCGACCGCGGCGAGCGCGGCGGGAGAGAACACGGCGCCCGTCGGATTGTTCGGGCTGTTGAGAATCACCGCCTTCGTCCGCGGCGTGACGGCGGCGCGGAGCCGCTCCGGATCGAGATCGAACCCCGTGGCCTCCTGCGTCGGGACGCCGAGGGGAGCCGCGTCGACGAGCCGCGCCTGCTCCGGATAGGACACCCAGTACGGGCTCGGCACGAGCACCTCGTCGCCCGGATTCAGGAGGGCGACGACCATGTTGAAGAGCGAGTGCTTGGCGCCGCACGAGACCAGGACGTCGGCCGGCTCGTAGTCGAGCCCGTTGTCGCGCTTGAACTTGCCGCACACGGCGGCCCGCAGCTCGGGGACGCCGCCGACCTCGGTGTACTTCGTTCGCCCCCGGCGCATCGCCTGGATCGCGGCGTCCTTGATCCGCTCGGGCGTGTCGAAGTCCGGCTCGCCCGCGCCGAACGAGATCACGTCGACGCCGCGGCGGCGCAGCTCCTGCGCCTTGGCCTGGACGGCCAGCGTCGACGATGGGGCAAGCGTCTTCAGGCGGTCGGCCAGCACGGCGTGGCTCCTTCTCATTGCTGCGCCTGGGCCGGCGGGGCCCCAGCCCCGCGACGACCTGCGGCGCACACCGCCGGCGGCGGACCGCCGGGCTATCGGGGCGGGTACTTTTCGGCCAGTCGCTTCTCGACGATCGGCGGGACCAGGCCGGCCACCGACGTTCCGAAGCTGGCCACTTCTTTGATCAGGCGCGACGAGATGTACGTGTACTTCTCGTGCGGCATCAGGAAGACGGTCTCGACGGTGCTGCGGAGCTTCCGGTTCATCAGCGCCATCTGAAACTCGTACTCGAAGTCCGACACCGCGCGGATGCCGCGCACGATGCAGTCGGCGCGCTCGCGGGCCACCAGATCGATCAGGAGCCCGTCGAACGCGACAATCCGGAAATTGCTCAGCTCGGACGTGGCCTCGTCGATCATCTCGAGCCGTTCCTTCATCGAGAAGAGCGGCTGCTTCGCCGGATTCGCCACCACCGCGACGATCAATTCGTCGAAGATCTGCAGGCTGCGCTGGATGACGTCCACGTGGCCGTTGTGCACGGGATCGAACATGCCGGGATAGACCGCGCGCTTGGCCACGGCGGTAGGCTACTCTCCGGCTCGAAAGAAAGTCAAGGTCGTCTCCCCGAATCGCCGCGTCCGGAACGCTCGCAACGCGCCGTATTCAGCGGCCGGCGGCCGCTTGGTGAAGTGCTGCGCGACGACGACGCCGTCCGCCGCGACGAGCTCGCCCGGGCCGAGCGCGGCGAGCGCTGGCCCGGCGAGGTCCAGCGTGTACGGCGGGTCGAGAAAGACGATCTCGAATCGCCGGCCGTCGGTCGCGAGCCGCCCGAGCTGGCGCGTGACGTCGCCGCGCACCACGAGGGCCCGGGACTCGACGTCGAGCGTCCGAATGTTCTCGGCGAGCGCCTCGACGGCGCGCGGGTCGCGCTCGACGAAGGTCGCGTGCGCGGCGCCGCGCGAGAGCGCCTCGAGGCCGACGCTGCCCGAGCCCGCGAACAGATCGAGCACGCGCGCGTCGGGCAGGCGCGGCCCGAGCGTGTCCATCAGGGCGATCCGCACCTGATCGGCCGTCGGACGCGTCGTCGCGCCCCGCGGCGTCGCCAGCCGCCGCCCCTTGAATACCCCGGCGATTATCCGCATGCCCTCGGGTCTACACGACGAAACGACGAGCTAGCCGGACGTCGCGAGAGCAAGCTTCCCCCGCCACCGAGCGAGCAGCAAGGCGCGCAGAGCGCGATGCGCGGGATCGGCCAGCTCGGGGTCGCGCGAGACGATCCCGTTGGCCTCGCGCCGGGCGTCCTCGAGCAGCGCCGTGTCGCGCAGGAGCTCGGCGGCCCGGAACTCGGGGATCCCGGACTGGCGCGTGCCGAAGAACTCGCCCGGACCGCGCAGCTCCAGATCGGCCTCGGCGATCCGGAAGCCGTCGTTCGTCGCGGTCATCGCGTCGATCCGCCGCTGGGCGTCCTCGCCGAGGTGGCCACCGGTCAGCAGGATGCAGTACGACTTCCACTCGCCGCGGCCGACGCGCCCGCGGAGCTGGTGGAGCTGCGAGAGTCCGAAGCGCTCGGCGTGCTCGATCAGCATCACGGACGCGTTGGGGACATCGATGCCGACCTCTATCACCGTGGTGGAGACGAGGACGTGGATCTCACCCGCCTTGAAGCGGCGCATGATCGCGTCCTTCTCCTCGAAGCCGAGGCGCCCGTGCAACAGCCCGATCGTGAGGTCCGGAAAGACCTCGTCGGCGAGGCGGCGCGCCATGTCGGTGGCGGCCTTGAGGTCGAGCGCCTCGGACTCCTCGACCAGCGGATAGACGACATAGACCTGGCGGCCGGCCCCGACCTGTTCCTTGAGGAACTTGTAGATCTCCCGGCGCTTCGACTCGGTGCGCGCCACCGTGACGATGGGGCGGCGCCCGGGCGGCAGCTCGTCGAGCACCGAGACGTCGAGGTCGCCGTAAATGGTCAGCGCGAGCGTGCGGGGGATCGGCGTCGCCGTCATCACGAGGAGATCGGGGTGCTCGCCCTTGCCCCGAAGCCGCGCGCGCTGCTCGACGCCGAACCGGTGCTGCTCGTCGACCACCACGAGCCCGAGCCGGCGGAACTCGACACCCTCCTGGACGAGCGCGTGGGTGCCCACGACGCACGCGGTACTGCCCGCCGCCAGCCCGGCGCGCCGGGCCGTCCGCTCCCGCGGCTTGAGCGAGGAGGTCAGGAGCGTCAGCTCCACGCCGAGCGGCTCCAGGAGCTGGCGAAAGGTCATGAAGTGCTGCTCCGCCAGGATCTCCGTCGGCGCCATCACCGCCGCCTGATAGCCGGACTCGATCGCTGTCAGGACCCCGAGCGCGGCCACCACCGTCTTCCCCGACCCGACGTCGCCCTGGAGGAGACGGTGCATCGGATGCGGCGCCGCCATGTCGCGCCGGAGCTCCTCCCACACGCGCTCCTGGGCGCCCGTGAGCTTCCAGGGCAGGCTCGCCCGGAGCCGGGCGACGAGGTCGCCGCGCGGATTCATCGAGAGCCCGCGCTCGCGGGCCACGCGAGAGCGCAGGATGGCGAGCCCGAGCTGGAGCAGCAACCCTTCATCGAACGTGAGACGGCGGCGCGCCGCCGTCAGCGCACCGTCGGTCTCCGGGAAATGCGCATCCCGCACCGCCTGCGCCAGCCCCACGAGACCGCGCCGCGTGCGCACGCTCTCGGGGAGCACCTCCCGCACCTCGGCGCCGAACGTCTCGACGAGCCGCCACACGAGCGAGCGGAGCGCGCGCTGGGGCAGTCCCTCGGTGAGCGAATAGACCGGCACGAGCCGGCCGGTGTGCAGTCGCTCGTCCTCGCCGGTCTCGACGATCTCGTAGTCCGGCTGCTGGATGACCATCGCGCCCTTGTAGCGTCCGACACGCCCGTGCAGGACGAGTCGCTGGCCGCGCTTGAGCACCCGGACCAGGTAGCGCCACCCGAACCAGCTGGCGGTGGCGTAACCGCTCGCGTCGCGCAGCATGACGGTGAAGGGAACCCGGAACCGGCCGGGCGGCGGTGGGCTCACGCCGACGATGACGCCGGAGCACGTCGAGGCCTGCCCCGGCACGAGGGCGCTGAAGGGAGTCAGCCTTGTCCGGTCCTCGTGGCGCAGGGGAACGAAGAAGAGCGCGTCCTCGACGGTGCGGAGTCCCTTGCGCTCGAGCTGGCGCGCGCGCTGCGGCCCGACGCCCTTGACGAACTGCAGGGCCGTCTGGAGGTCGCCCGGCGTGTCGGTTTGCTTCAAGGACGCCGGCGTGCTATAGATTCCAGTCGGTCAAGCGAAAACCTGGAGTCCAGGGAGCGTTCATGGCGCAGCGCTGCGATGTTTGCGGGAAGGGTCCCTCTGTCGGTCACAAGATCAGCCACGCGCACAAGCTGACGAAGCGGCGGTGGCTTCCCAACCTCGTCTCGATGCGGGCAATGGTTGCCGGCAGGGCTCGGCGCATGCGCGTGTGCACCCGTTGCCTCAAGGCCGGAAAGGTCACGAAGGTCATTTAAGCATATGCACAACCGGGAGGGGGCCGAGCCCCCTCCCGGATGAAGTCTGGTGGGAGGCTGCCACCCCCCACCGTAGAACGGCAGCGCTACTTCTTCTTCTTCTTGGCCTTCTTCTTCATCGAGTGTCTCACCCCCTTCCTTGTGGAGTCTCGCGACCGCTCACGCTACCTGCCCTTCTTCTTCTTCGTCGCCTTCTTCTTCACCAAATCACCTCCTCCCGCGTTCGCTCAGTAGCTCATGGCTTCGCGCCGCAGATGCTCGGCCTGCTCCCGTCCGCGGCGCTCGTAGTGGACGAGGTCGGCGTAGAGCTGGGGCAGGCACACAACCTTGAGCCCGCCCTTCTCGTACGCGCCGTGCAACACGCCCCGGTCGTACGGCTCGAGGATGTGGAGCGTACCGTCCGCCTCCGTCGCCGGGCGCAAGCCGAGGGCCTGCGCGACCGGCGTGGAATCGCCCTCGAGGTAACAGTGGACGGTCGGCAGCCTGAGGCTGGGCACGAGGAGGGTCGCGCCCGCGTTGAGCGTGAAGGCGTAGGGACGCCCCGCTCCGGCCGCGGCGCGGGCGATCTCCCCCATGAACTTCCGCGTCACGCGCTCCGGCGCCAGGTACGACGTGATCCCGTTCGCGCGATACGTGTACGACTCGCACCACGCCTCGAGCAGGTCGGCCGGCTTCGACAGGCGGATGCGCTGGTCCGCATCACGGTCGGCCCACGCGAGCTCCTCGAGCCGCTTGACGACGTTGTACGAGTGGCCGAGGCTCACCCCTGCTGCCTTCCCGAGCTCCTCGAGCCGCCACGCCCGGGCGGGCTCGATCAGGAGCACCCGGACGACACGGGTCGCGCGGGGAGCAAACAGGGAGCGAAGAGGTCGCGTCGAGGGGCGGACGTTGCGCTTGCCCTCTTTCTCGATCAGCACGTTCTCGAAGGCCAGGTAGCAGTTGCCGGAGAGGTCGACGAACCCGAGACCGTTGTTCTTGAGGATCCGGGCGCTCTGCGGGCCGATGTAGACGGCTGCCGCGACCGGATGGGCCCCGGGAAGCTCGCGGCGAATCTCATTGAGGCGCGTGACTGACGCTCGGATCTGCCTGGGCTGGCCCAGCGAGCTGACCTCAACCACGACAGTGTGGTCCTGGCCGGCGAGCCGGAATCGCGAGACCAAGTCCGCGGTCTGACTGCCGATTCTGGAGTCGGCGCTTTCCTGCCAGCCCGTTGCCGCAGGAAGAAGCTCCCGCAGCCGCTGACCCACCTGCCTCCGAACCTCCGCGGATTTCAACATGTTTCTCTGACTCCGCTTGTTTCAGCATCTGCTGAAACATTATCGACGACTGAAATAGCCTGTCAAGCCAAAACTTACAAGGAGGCAGTAGAAGAGTTGTACGGTGATCGAGCTTCGCGCCGAGTCAGCTACCCGCGGGCGAGAGCCTCGAGGCTATGGCGCAAGCGAGCGTGTGCGTCGAGCCGACGCGCGTAGCCCATCTCGCTCGCGCCGCCCTTCGCCCGCATCACCGCGACGAGCTCGCGGCGCTCGGCGAGCCGCCACGTGGCGAGATCGGGGATGAGCGCGGCGACGAGCGACATCCGCGCGAACGAGCGCTGCTCGGGACCGGGCCACCCGGCGCGCCGCGTGGCGCCGAGGATTCGACCGACGCGCTCCGTCGACGCGCGCGTCGCCAGGCGCCGATCGCCGCCGAACTCGCGCGCGATCCGGCGGGCGACGAGGGCCGAGAGGTCCGTTGCGCGCAGGCGCTTCTCGGGCGCGGCCGGCCCGCCCGGCAGTGTCAGGAAGACCTCGTCGGCGGCCAGCCGCTTGAGCACCGGGATCGGCGAGCGGTAGCTCGCGTCGGCGGCGATCTTCGCGCGCTCCTCGGCCAGCACGCGGATGACGCCCGGATCGCGGGGGCGGAAGCCGAGGCGGTGATAGAAGTAGAACGAGCCCGAGCGCAGCGCCTCGGTACTCTCGTGGCCGAGCTGATAGCGATCGACGACGATGGTCCGCATGTTGAAAATCCGGCGGTACGCCCGCAGGAGCTGCGTCGCGAGGTACGCGGATTCGCCCTGGCGGAACGACGCGAAGATGTTGACCGCGAAGTCGAGCGTGCCGAACAATTCCCACCCGCCGCCGTAGCTCACGGGCACGCCGTTCTTCAGAGCCAGAAAGCCGTAGTACCCCTCGAGCGGGAGCCGGAAATCCGGCTCGATTCCGATGAAGACCAGCGTGAGCCCGCGCCCGGCGTCGACGACGAGCACGTCGTCGGGGTTCGGGTGGGAGAAGGCGTGGAGCTCGCGCTGGCGCGTCGCCATCGCCACGCGGGCGGCCTCGATCATGGCCTCGGCCCGGTCGCGGGGCGCCCGGACGAGCGGCGGCGGCCGCCTGAGCGCGGCGACGAGGTCTCCGGCGCTCCTGTCCAGGCCGCCGTGGTGGAAGAATACCCGCCGACACGGAAGCCGCGCGAGGGTACGGGACGCGCCGGGGCCGCGCGGGCGCCAGAGAATCGGGAGCGCGACGCTCTCGAACAGCCAGTCGCGCGTCTCCTGGGGGAGGCCGGTGCGCTCGAACAGCTCGAGCACCACGGCGAGATCGCTCAGCCGGCGGCCGCCCTTCGCGACCCGGAGCCATCGCCGCCAGCCCATGCCGCCCTCGCTGAACGCATCCCCTTCCGCCGCGGTCGCCAGCAGCGACAGCGTCTCGTCGAGGCGATCCTCGTCGTCGAACCGGCTCCAGGCGATCTCGACGTCCTGCGGGTAGCGCGCGGCGAGCCATCGGGCCATCGGGTAACCGAACGGGTAGTCGAGCGCGGCGCCGACGATCCAGGAATCGTGGAGTCGTCGCGCGGCGGGGCCGAGTCGCGCGACCCGGCTCCCGAATCCCTCGAGAGCGCGGTCGACGAGCTCGAGGACGCGCGCGTCGTCCGGATACGCCTGCAGGAAGCAGAGCGCCTCGTGGAACCGCAGGAGCGTGCCGGGATGGCGGATCGCGCAGCGCTCGAGGCTCTCGAGCAGGCTGCCTTTCTGCTTCTGGTCATCGGGCGAGTAGCGGGCGACCGCCGCCGCCAGGGCCTCGACGAGGCGCCGGCCCCGGCTCATCTAGGGCTCGGCGCCCTCGATGTGCTCCATGGTCTCGTCGTCGAGGCCGAAGTAGTGGCCGAGCTCGTGGATGACCGTGTCGCGGACCAGCTCCGCCATCTCGGCCTCGTCCGCACAGTCCTCTTCGATCGGCCCCTGGTAGATCGTGATCGTGTCGGGCAGGACGTTGCCGTAGCTGGAATCACGGCGCGTGAGGTCGATGCCGCGGTACAGGCCGTACAGCGTGTCGGGCGGCTCGATGCCGACGTCGGCCAAGGTCTCGTCGTCGGCCCAGTCCTCGACGACCACCGCGATGTTCTTGATCCTGTCCTTGAACCGCTTGGGCAGTCGACGCAGCGCCTTGTCGACGAGCGATTCGAACTGGCGGCGCGTCACGATCGGCGGACTGGCCCGCCGGCGGGCACTACAGCCCCCGGAGGCGCTCGACGTTGATGACGTCCCTGACTTCGCGGATGGCGGCGATGATGTCCTGCAGCTGCCGGACGTCGGCGACCTCGACGACGAAGTTGTTGATGCCGCGGCGATCGTCGGTCACCGTGACCTCGGCCTTCGTGATGTTGCCGTTCCGCGCCGAGATGGCGCCCGTGATCTCCGAGAGGAGCCCCGGCCGGTCCTTGCCGATGTAGACCGCGATCCGGACCGGGCGCTTGCCGGGCTCGGCGACGTCCCACTCGACGTCGATCAGCCGCTCCCGATCGAGCACGCTCTTGGCGACGGTGAGACAGTCGCGCGCGTGCACCGTGAGCCCGCGGCCCCGGGTGATGAAGCCCACGATCGGATCGCCCGGCAGCGGATTGCAGCAGCGCGCGAACCGCACCAGCAGGTCGTCCACGCCGCGGATCCGGACGCCGTCGGTGGGCGCCGACCGCGCCGGGGTTGCCTTCGGCCGCTCCGGCGGCTCGAGGAGCGCGTTGGGCGCCAGCTTGTTCAGCACCTGATGGACCGAGCTCTTGCCATAGCCGATCGCCGCCAGCAGGTCGTCGGAGCCGGGGAAGCCGAAGTCGGCCGCGACCTTCTTGAGGTCGTCGCCGGCCAGCAGCGGCGTCGGATTCAGGCGGTACTTCCTCGCCTCGCGCTCGAACAGCTCGCGGCCGAGCTCGATCGAGCGCGCACGCTCCTCCACCTTGAGCCACTGGTTGATCTTGGCCCGGGCCCGCGTGGACTTGACGATCTTCAGCCAGTCGCGGCTCGGATGCTGGTTGGGCGACGTCACGATCTCGACGATGTCGCCCTGGCGCAGCGTGTACCGGAGCGGGACGAGCTTGGCGTTCACCTTCGCGCCGACGCAGTGCTCGCCGACCTTCGTGTGAACCGCGTAGGCGAAATCGAGCGGCGTCGCGCCGTCCGGCAGGGCCTTCACGTCGCCCTTGGGCGTGAACACGTACACCTCGTCCGGGAAGAGGTCGACCCGGACCGTGTCCATGAATTCCCGCGGGTCCTTCGTGTCCTGCTGCGTCTCGATCAGCTGGCGCAGCCACACGAGCGACTCGTCGAGCTTGTCCTTGCCCGCCTTGCGCTCCTTGTAGAGCCAGTGGGCGGCGATGCCCTCCTCGGCGATGCGGTGCATCTCGCGCGTGCGGATCTGGATCTCCACCGGATCGCCCTTGGGCCCGATGACCGTCGTGTGGAGCGACTGGTACATGTTCACCTTCGGCATCGCGATGAAGTCCTTGAAGCGGCCCGGGACGGGCTTCCACAAGGAGTGGATGACGCCGAGCGCGCCGTAGCAGTCGCGCACCGAAGCGGTGATGACGCGGACGGCCGTGAGGTCGTAGATCTCGTCGAACTCACGGCCCTGGTCGTGCATCTTCTTCCAGATGGAGTAGAAATGCTTGGGGCGGCCGCGGATCTGGGAATCGATGCCGACCTCGGAGAGCTTTCTCTGTAGGATCGCGATCAGCTGGTTGATGTCCGCCTCGCGCTCGAGGCGGCGCTTGGCGACGCGCTTCTGCAGATCGAGGTAGTCGCCCGGGTTGAGGCTGCGGAGGGCGTGGTCCTCGAGCTCCGCCTTCACCTTGGCCATGCCGAGCCGATGGGCCAGGGGCGCGTAGATGTCGAGCGTCTCCTGCGCGATCTTCCGGGACCGGTCGGCCGGCAGGTAGTCGAGGGTGCGCATGTTGTGGAGACGATCGGCGAGCTTGATCATGAGCACGCGGACGTCGCGCGCCATCGCCACCAGCATCTTCCGGAAATTCTCGGCCTGGCGCTCTTCGCGCGACGAGAAGGCGAGCTTGCCGATCTTCGTGACGCCGTCGACGAGCTCGGCGATCTCACCGCCGAACTCGCGCTCGAGATCGGCCTTGGTCGCGGTCGTGTCCTCCAGGACGTCGTGGAGGAGGCCGGCCGTCACCGTGGTCACGTCCATCTTGAAGTCGACGAGGAGGTTGGCGACCTCGAGCGGATGGCTGAGGTACGGCTCGCCGGACGCGCGCTGCTGACCCTGATGCGAGGCGGCGGAGAACTGGTAGGCCCGAGCCAGGACGTCGAGGTCAGCGCCCGGCTGGTACTTCGGAATCTCCTCGATCAGTGTCTCTAGTTGGGTCATGGCGCCAAAATCATTGGTTAACCAACGATTTTGACACGCGGATCAGGCTTTCGCCACCGCTTTCTTGCCCCGACGGAGCCGGCCCTCGATGTAGTTGGTCCAGTCGACGACCAGCGCCGCCGCCACGTAGGTCGTGGAATACGTCCCGGTGATGACTCCGACGAAGAGGACGAACGCGAAATCCTCGAGCGTCCGGCCGCCGAAGAAGAGCAGGACGGCCGCCGAGAAGAAGGTCGTGAGCGAGGTCAGGATGGTCCGCGACAGGGTCTGGTTGACCGCGTCGTTCATCTGCTGCGCGAAGGTGCGCCCCTTCGGGACGAACTTGCCGCGGTTCTCGCGGAGCCGGTCGTAGGCGACGATCGTGTCGTTGACCGAGTAGCCGATGATCGTCAGGAGCGCCGCCAGCACCGGAAGCGAGAACTCGCGGTTGGTGATCGACAGCCCGCCGAGGCAGACGATCACGTCGTGGCAGACGGCGATGACGGCGGCAACCCCGCCCCGCATATCGAAGCGAAAAGCCAGATAGATGGCGATCCAGATGAGGCCGGCCAGCACGAGGTACAGCGCCTGGAGCTGCAGCTCCCGCCCCACTTGAGGCCCCACGAACTCGACGCGTCGGATCTCGAACTTGCCCAGGCTGTCGTTGGCGCTCAGGGCCCCCTGGACGCGCCGGGAGATCTCTTCCGAGCCGACCGCCGCCAGCGGCAGCCGGATGATGAACTCCAGGGCGTCGCCGAATTGCTGGATGATGCTCTCGCCGAGCTGGATCGTAGCCAGGTTGGTCCGGATCTGGGCGATGGTCGGCGCGCGCTCGAACCGCACCTGGATCAGCGTGCCGCCGGTGAAGTCGATGTCGTAGCGCAGCCCGCCCCGCGCGGCCAGCGAGATCAGCGCAATCAGCGTGAAGGCGATCGAGGCGATGTACGCCCACTTTCGCTTGCCGATGAAGTCGTAGTTTGGATTCCGAAAGAGCTCGATCAAATCGAGACCTGCTCGAGCTTGCGCCGGCCCATGTACACCAGGTCGAAGAGCAGACGCGTGAAGAAGTACGCGGTGAAGAGGCTCGCGCCGAGTCCGATGAACAGCGAGACGCCGAAGCCCTTGACGGAGCTGGTGCCGAAGGACAGCAGGATGATGGCGGTCCCCATGACCGTCAGGTGCGTGTCGACGATCGTCCGGAACGCGCGCCGGAATCCGGCTTCGACGGCGGAGCGCGGCGACTTGCCCAGCCGCAACTCCTCGCGGATCCGCTCGAAGATCAGGATGTTCGTGTCCACGGCCATGCCGACCGTGAGCGCGATGCCGGCAAGGCCCGGCAGGGTCAGGGTCGCGCGGATGGCCGCCATGAACGCGAAGAGCATCAGGAGGTTCAGGCCCAGCGCCACGTCCGCGATGAGCCCGGAGAGCCGGTAGTAGACGAGCATGAAGATGAACACGATGACCGCCGAGGCGGTGATGGCGATCAGCCCCTGCCGGATGGAATCGGCGCCCAGCGACGGACCGACCGTCCGCTCCTCGAGGAGCACCACCGGCGCGGGCAAGGCGCCGGCGCGCAGCACGATGGCCAGGTCGCGCGCGTCGTCGACCGTGAAGTGGCCGGTGATGACCGCGCGGCCGCTGGGGATGCGCTCGTTGATGCGCGGCGCCGAGTACACGTTGCCGTCGAGGACGATCGCCAGGCGCTTGCCGACGTTCTGCTCGGTGAGCTCGCCGAAGATCCGTGTGCCGGCCGACGTGAACTCGATGGCCACCTGCCAGTTGCCGAGCGAGTTCGGGTCGGCCTGCACCTCGGCGCGCGTCAGCTCCGCTCCGGTGAGCAAGGTCCGCCTCTGGACCACGTAGGGCACCTTGCGCTCGGCCTTGGTCTGCTTGTCGGTCTCCCGCCCGTAGAGGAGCTCGGAGGTCTCCGGAAGCTGACCGGCCAGCGCCTGCTCGACCGAGGTCTGCTCGTCGAGCATCTTGAACTCGAGGAGCGCGGTCTTGCCGATGAGGGCCTTCGCGCGCGCCGGATCCTGGATCCCCGGCAGCTGGATCAGGATCTGGTCGGCGCCCTGGCGCGTGATCGTCGGCTCGGCCACGCCGAACTGATCGACGCGGTTGCGGATCGTCTCGAGCCCCTGGCGGACGGCGTCGTCGCGGAGCTGGTTGATCTGCCGCTCGACCATCACGAGCTTGAAGCGCCCGGCCGCCTGGTTCTCGTCGCGCCGCGTGAAGGTGGAGAACTCGGCCACCGCGGTGAGCGCGTCGTTCCACGACTGCGGACTGGCCAGCTCCACCTGGATCGTCGAGTTGCCCTCCCGCGCGATTCGCTGGACACCGATGCCCTTGCGCTCGAGCGCCCTCTTGAGATCTTCGGCGGTGCGGTCGGTCTGGCTGGCGACGTGCTTGTCAGCCTCCACGCCGAGCATGAGGTGGATCCCGCCCTGCAGATCGAGTCCGAGGTTGAGGGCCCGCTTCAGGGGGTACAGGTACCAGACCGATACGGCCACGACGAGGAGCACGAACGCGATCCGCACCCGGAGGTGCCTAGGCATCCTTCTCGCCCTGCCCCGCCACGACGCGGCCGATGGCGGAGCGGTCGAATTCGAGCTTCACCTGATCGGCGACCCGCAAGACGACGGTGTGGTCGTTCAGCCCGGTGACGGTTCCGTGCATTCCGCTGGTCGTCACCACGCGGTCGCCCCGCTTCATCGACGCCAGCATCCGCTCGCGCTCCTGCTTCTGCTTCTGCTGCGGACGGAGCAGGAGGAAGTAGAAGATGGCGAGCATCGACGCCACCATGACGATGGTGGGCAGCATGCTCTGCGCGCCGCCGCCCGGCGGCGCCGCGGCCGCGTACGCGAGATCAGGAAAGAGCATCGAGTCGGAGGCCTCCGGGGACGTTAGTCGCGCGAAACATCAACGGATGATACTGCATAACGCGCGAAAAACCGAGCCTGGAATGGCCCGAAGCCGCCCGCCGCGATCGCCGCGCGCATGTCGCGCACGAGCCGAAGAAAGAACGTCACGTTGTGGAGCGTCAGCAGCCGATACGCCAAGAGCTCGCTCGACATGAAGAGGTGGCGCAGGTAGGCGCGCGAGAAGCCGCGGCAGGCGTAGCACGCGCATTCGGCGTCCAGCGGCGCGGCGTCCTTCGCGTAGCGCGCCTGCTTCAGCGTCAGCGGCCCGTCCGCGGTGAAGGCCTGGCCGTTGCGCGCGTTGCGCGTGGGCAGGACGCAATCGAACATGTCCACGCCGCGCGCCACCGACGCGACGA
>QHSM01000230.1 GCA_003221595.1 Candidatus Rokuibacteriota bacterium
CGCCGCACGGCGGGGCTGGAGCTGGATCACACCGGGATCAGCCGTCGCGCTGGTGTCGTGGCTCGTGATGTCGCTTGGATTGCGCTTTTATGTCAGCCGCTTCGCCAACTACAACGCGACCTACGGCTCGATCGGCGGCGTGATCCTGCTGATGCTCTGGCTGTACTGGAGCGGCGTCGCACTGCTGGTGGGGGCGGAGATCGACTCGGCGATCGAACGCGCCGCGGCTGAGCACGGCCGCGAGCCGGAGCCGGACATGGCCCCGCTCGCTACGCTTCCACGGGACGCCTAGAGAAGGCGGCCGAGGGCCACCGCCACCAGGCTAGGACTCCCTCCGGCCAGCGGCGGGAAGATCGTGACAACGTCCCGGGGGGCGAGCGGTGCTTCGGAGCCGGCGTCGCGTCCGTTCACGAGCACGACCCGCGCGAGATCGGGCGGGATCCCGAGCTGGCGCGTAACGTCGGCAACGGTGCTTCCATCCGGGATCTCGAATTCGGCGACGCCGTCGCGGCCGTGAGGCGGGAGAAATGCTGCCAGGTTGGCGAAAAGTCTGACTTCGATCCTCACCTGAACCCGCCCTGAGCGGGCTCAGCGGACGGACTCTGCGCGGTGACACGTAGCCGATCTCCTGGGCGGATCGAGTCTCCGCTTTCCAGGTTGTTCCAGCGAACCACGTTGCCGACGGACACACCGTGCTGCTTGGCGATCGAGGCCACGGTGTCACGCGGGCGGACGATGTGAACGTCGAGGTCGCCGCTGACCGAGCGACGGCCGGTGCTGGACGACTGGACGACTTTCTTGCGTGGCGTAACGGCCGCCAGGACAGTCTCGCGCGTGCCGGACGGCACCCGGACGTCCCACGCCTTGCCGGGCGGTGTGATCCCGCGAATCAGCGTCGGGTTGAGGGAGCGCAGCGCCTGATACGAAATTCCGGTGGTCCCGGATAGCTTCTGGAGATCCGTGCCCGGCGGCACGGTCACGTGATCGAATTCGGGCAGCGTCGTCGGACCGTTTGACTCGAAGCCGTACAGACTCGGGTCGCGCCCGATCACGACGACCGCCTGGATGGCCGGAACGAAGTCCTTCGTCTCTCGTTTCAGGAGCTTGGTCCCGGCGAGCGTCCAGAAATCCGTCGAGCCAGTCTTGCGCACGGCCCGGTCCACCTTTACGGCGCCGGCATTGTAGGCCGCCTGCGCGAGATCCCACGAGCCATACCGGGTATGCAGGTCGCGAAGGTACGATGCCGCCGCGACCGTTGACTTCTCCGGGTCGAGGCGCTCGTCGACCCAGCGGTCGACGCGCAGCCCGTACAGGCGCGCGGTGCTCGCCATGAACTGCCAGAGACCCTTAGCCCCGACGCGGGAGACCGCCCGTGGATTGAACCCGCTCTCGATCATCGCCGTGTAGGCCAGCTCGTCCGGAAGCCCCTTTGATCTGAAAACGGGGCGGATCATCCCGAGATACTGGGGGGACCGCCGAAACCACAGTCCGACGACATCTCGACTGCTGGTCGTGAACCGGTCGACGAAGAACTTCACCTGCTGCTGGTTCACCGCAACGTCGTACCTGGGAATGGCCGCTCGGCTCTGGAGCCTGGAGGACTCGGCAAACGCGTAGGCCCAGGGATCGAAGTCAGGCGGAACCCAGACTGAGGAATCGTCCGCGCCACGGTCGGAATCGCCCTTCACATCCGCGGGCAGAGCGGGCCGGAAGAAATCGTCCGAGCGCGTCACCGCCGTGAACTCAAGCGAGTCTGATTGAGGCATATCCGGCCCGGCGCAGGCTGACCATACGGCAGACGGCTGCAAAAAACCCAGGAAACAGGCCGTGAAAGCCAAGAAAGCGGGTCGAATTGCCATAGTTAGGACTGAACTTAAGACGTTTGTAGCACGCCCGCCGCGATTTGGTCAATGGTCCGCGAGTAGCCGATGCTTTTGGGTGGCGGGAATTCCTGGAGTCACGGCAAACTTGAGTTTCTGTTAGATCTCCTCCACACTTACATGAAGAATAAATGCCGGATTTCAGCCGTCCTAAGCCCGTAGTGAGAGGCTCTCAATCCCAAACTAGCCGTGGAGGAATGACAACCGTGAAGAGTTTTGTGGTGCCCATTGTCGCCGTCGTGTTCGGGATCGGGTCCGTCGGGACGGCTCTCGCCCAGGCAACCTCGACCGCTCCGGCTCAGGCCCCTGCTACGACGCCCGTGCCGGCCACGACGCCAGCGCCCGCGCAGAAGCCGGCTGAGACGAAGCAGAAGCCCATGGAAGCCAAGACCAAGAGCGCCAACGGCATGGTGAAGTCGGCCTCAGCCGATAGCCTCGTCGTGGCGGGCAAGGAGAAGGTCCAGGGCTCCAAGGACATGAAGGACGCCGAGTGGACGTTCGCCGTCGACTCGAAAACCGCTATCCGGAAATCCGGGAAGGCCGTTACCGCGGCTGACCTGAGGGCCGGCGACCAGGTTCAGGTTCGCTACATGGACCACGGCGGCAAGATGACCGCGGTTGCCGTTCAGATCAAGCCGACTACCGCTGCCGCAAAGCCGACCGAGAAGAAGTGAATTAAGGACAGGGATTCAGCCCCGGGCGCCGGCCTAGCGGCTGGCGTCCGGGGCCCGCTCCTCGACGACTCCCGAGAACCAGGCTCCCCGCTCGATCAGCTCCACGTTCTCCGCGCGCCCGCCTGAGACGGTGATTTCGCGAAGCCATACGGTGAGGCGCTGATAGCCGGTCAGGTACGTCCCGGGCACATAGACCCCGCGCTCCTTCCTCGCCCCCTTGCTCTCCACCACCTTCTTGTCCGTAGCGACCGAGCTCGTGACGAAGAGCACCCAGTCACCGGCGGGGAGGTTCTCGACCGAGAAGCGGCCGTCAGGCGCAACGATCGTGCCCATGACGAGGTCGACCGCGCCGGAATCCCAGAGCTCCTTCTCGTACGCCGCCTTGAGAGTCTGGATCGCGGGCGCAGCCGCGCGGTAGTCGTTCATGGAGTTTCGCGACGTTCGCTTCACGGCCTCGAGCTTCTCGAGGAACTGCGCCGACCGGGGGAGGAGCGTGACCGCGGCTCCGGCCAACGGCTGGTCGCTACCGTCAGGCCGCCGACGCTCCTCGTACACACGCCCGGTCACGCTCCCGACCGCCCCCGCGGCCGCGGCGGCGCGGTACTGCGCCGGGAGCACGTCGAGGGCCTGAGCCGCCGAGGGGCTCAGGGCAAGCAGGCCGAGGGCGAGCGCCCAGCGGATCAAGCGCCCGGCCGAATCGGCGCCAGCGGCTGCGTGCGCCACCGATTGTGAATCCACAGCCACTGATCCGGAGCGACACGAATCGCCGCCTCGATCGCCGAGGTGCAGCGCTGGGTGAGCTCGGCGACCGCCAGCTCGGCATCGGGCGCGGCGTCGATGAAGAGAGACGGATGGATCACGACGCGGTGGCGCCCGATACCGGTGCGGTAGATGAAAATGGGGACCACCGGCGTCCGGGTCCGCATGGCCAGAACCGCCAGGCTCTTCGGCGTGGAGGCCGGCCGCCCGAAGAACGAGGCAAAGACGCCCTCGCGGCGCGAGGCGTTCTGATCGAGCAGCAGCGCGACGAGCCGGCCGCGCCGGAGGGCGCCCAGAACGGGCCGGAGGGCGCCGCGCTTGTCGATCAGCTCGACCCCTGCCCGGCACCGCAAGCGCTCGGCCAACGCATCGAGCCACGGCGCGTCGAGGGGACGCACCACGACCGTCGCCGGGAAGCCCATGAGCCGGTGGGCCAAGGCCAGGAATTCCCAGTTCCCCAGATGCGCGCTCAGGATGAGAGCCCGGCCGTGTATCGCCATCGTCTTCTGCAAATGCT
>QHSM01000231.1 GCA_003221595.1 Candidatus Rokuibacteriota bacterium
GGCGAGGTAGACGCCGTAGGTGGAGGGGGGCGCGCAGAGCTTGTCGACCTCTTCCTTGAGCGCGGTGATCTGCTCGCGCGCCTCGTAGAGCGCGTTCACCAGCTTCTCGTTCTGGTTGAACGCCTGCACGAGCTGACGGTTCGCCTCGCGGAGCTTGTTCTCCAGGACCATGAAATCCTTCGGCGTGTCCTCGAGCTTCTTCCGGAGATGCACGGTCTCCGCCTCGAGCGACCGGATGTAGGCCTGGAGGTCCTGGACTTGGATCTCGTACTCCGTGAGGCGGCGGCGAGTGCTTGAATCGGACATGGAAGCGGGAAGGAACTTCGAGAAGCCCTCGCGACTGGGGCTACTCTTCTTGTCGAACTCCTTCATAGCCCATCCCTTCTCACTTGACCCCCTGTTCGCCGCTCATGCACAAGCATTTCTCGTGTGCTCGAAGTATAGGCGGCTGCAAAAAAGAAAGTCAAGGTTGGCAAGTAACTGACCGTCGGTTGACATATTGAATTTTTTGTGTTTTTCCCCAGCCCGACGACTTCGTTGCCACTCCGTCACCCACTGCGCACCCACCGTCGCCTCCGCTTCAAATCGTGAGCAAGTTCTGTACCCGATGGGCCCATCCTTCTGTCGTCGAAACGAGTGGCGTGATTAGTGGGTTCCACGTATAAAGACCCCGATGCCCTCGTCGGCGTCCCGACGTGTCGCTGCCGTTCTGACTCTCCTGGTGACGATCCTTGTGACGTTCGTGGTTGCGCGGGCTCCCGTGCCCTCGTCCGCGCAGCCGCCGACGCCGCCGACGGGTCCGGTCCGCCGCGAGCTACGGATCGGAGCGCCCGGCGTGCCCGCCGTCGTCGATCCCGGGGCCGCCCTCGACGGGATCGGCGCTGTCATTTCGCGTCAGGTCTTCGACACTCTCGTCAACTGGCGGGAGGGGAGCACCGACATCGAGCCAGCGCTGGCCACGCGCTGGGTTGCCTCGAAGGATGGGCTCGTGTGGTCGTTCACGCTGCGGGACGGCATCAGATTTCACGACGGGAGCCCGCTCACCTCCCTCGACGTGGCTGTCAGCTTCGAGCGCCAGCTGCGCCCGGAATCCCACGTCGCCGGCCGCGCGTGGTCGGCCTTGCTGCGCGGGTTCCCCGGCGTCATCAAGGAAGTCCGCGCGCCGAACACGCGCACGGTCGAGTTCGTTCTGGCGCAGCCCTACGCGGCCTTGCTCACGGTGCTGGCCCACCCCGCCCTCGCCGTCGCCAAGTACTCGACAGGGGCCGACGGAACCGGCCGCTTCGTGGGCTCCGGGGCCTACCGCGTCGTCGACGCGTCGGTCGGCCGCCTGGCGCTCGAGGCCGCGCCCGGATACTGGGGGGGGCCGCCGAAAGCCGAACGGCTCGTGTTCCTTGACGTGAGCGCCGACGATCAGGCCGAGTCCGAGCTCGACGCGCGATCTCTGGACATCTGGTTGCCCGCGAGCCCGCCGCGCCGCGCCCAGTGGGCGCTCTCGGTGCCCGGGCTTCGCATCGGATACCTCGCATTCCAGACCGAGAAGGACCCCTTTGCGAGGAAGTCGCTTCGCCAGGCCATCGCGGCGGCGCTCGATCCCGCGGTCCTCACCGTGACGCTCGATCGAGCCGCCGTCCCGCTCCAGTCGTTCCTGCCGCCCGGCGTCTGGGGACGGCGCGAGGGGTCCCCGATCCTCGGCGGGAGCCGCTCGACCGTGAAGGCGCTGCTCAACGAGGGCCGCTGGTCGAAGGAGGCGAGGCCGTCGCTGCTGGTAACGGCGGAGACGTCGCCCCTCAACCTTCCCAAGCTGGCCGAGGCGATCCAGAATCTCCTGGGCGCGGACGACCTGTTCCTGAATGTCCACGCGGAGGCGGAGCCGACCGTGCGCACGCTTCTGCAGGCGGGCGCGTTCGACTTCGCGCTCACCGAAGCCACCGTGGTCGGCGGCGATCCGCATCTCCTGCTGTACCCGCTCTCCACGAGCGAAGGGGCCGCCAAGGGGCCTCGCGCGCTGAATTACTCCTTTTACCGGAATCCGCGGCTGGACGACGTGCTGGCGCGTGCGAGCCAGCTCACGTTCCGCACGGAGCGCCAGCGACTCTACCAGCGCGCCCAGGCCATGCTGGCCGAGGACCTCCCGTGGCTACCGGTCTACGTGCGCCTGCAGTGGGCCGTCGCGCGTCCCGAGGTGAAGGGCCTGCGCCTGCACCCGACGGGCATTCCCCGGCTCGACGGGGTGAGCCTCGATCTTCCCGCCGCGATCGCCCCGGCCCCCGGCGCCTCCCCCTGACGGGTCCTGGATCGCCCCGATCAGAACGGGCGAGCGAAACCACCGAGCGGCCGCCGCCGAGAGGAAGCGGGCGGTACAAGCCGGCCTCACGGGCCCCGCTCCAATGCTAAAGTCTCACCCGATGCCGTCGATCGCCGAGACCACCGTCGAGATGATCGAGTGGGTCTTTCCGGAGCACGCCGGCGGGCCGGGACAGATTCACGGCGGCCGCATGATGGAATGGATCACCAAGGCCGGCACGCTGGCCGCCTCCCGAGTGGCGCGCGGCACGGTCGTCCTCGGCGCGATGGACGATATCGACTTCCTCCATCCGGTGAAGGTGGGCCAGATCGCCATACTCCGTGCGCAGGTCGAGGACGTCGGCACCAGCTCGCTGGAAGTGGGCGTTCGTGTTTTCGCGGAGGACGTCCTGACCGGGGAGCGCCGGGCGACCCTGAACTCGCACCTGGTCTTCGTGAAGGTCGGCGAGGACATCAAGCCCCAGCCGGTGGGGGCGAAGATTCAGCCCCGGGACGCGGCGGAGTCGTCGCTCGTCGACGCGGCGCGGGCACGCCGCGAGCAGCGGCTGGCGCGCTTCGCCGAGCGGGCGGCGCGCTTGCCGCAAAGCGCCGACGAGGAGCCGGACCCGAGCGACGTGGACGTCGGCTGGCGGTTCGAATCCGCGCGGAGCGTGCTCCCGGAGGACGCGCTCTTCGGCAACACGATGTTCGTCGGCAAGATGCTGATGGCGCTCGATGAGGCGGGCGGGATCCTCTCGATGCGATACTGCAAGGGGCTGGTGATGACGGCGTGCGTGGACGCGATGGACTTCTACACGCCGATCTTCACGCACGAGGTCGTCACGTTCAAGGCGGGCCTCAACCACGTCGGGACCTCGTCGCTCGAGGTCGGCGTCAAGGTTCTGGCCGAGGTCCCGTGGTCGGGCGAGGTTCGCCACGCCTGCACCGCGTTTCTGACCTACGTGCATCTCGGGCCCGACCTGCGCCCCCGACCGTGTCCGCCGTACACGCCCGGCACCGCGGCCGCCCGGCGCCGGTGGCAGGCCGCGCTCGTCCGGCGGGCGCACCGACTCGAGCGCGTGAAGGGCCTCAAGGCGACGCTGCTCAACGAAAGAGGGTAGGACGATGTCAGGGCATTCTCGATGGGCTCAGATCAAGCGCAAGAAGGGCAAGACGGACGTCCAGCGCGGCAAGCTCTTCTCCAAGATCCTCCGCGAGATCACGGTGGCGGCCAAGAACGGCGGCGGCGACCCCAAGGCCAACATGCGCCTGAAGGCCGCGATCGAGTCGGCCAAGGAAGCCAACATGCCGCAGGAGAACATCAAGCGGGCGGTCCAGAAGGGCACCGGCGAGCTGCCGGGAGAATCGTACGAGGAGATCAGCTACGAGGGCTACGCGCCGGGGGGCGTCGCCATCCTCATCCAGGTGCTCACGGACAACCGCAACCGGACCGGCCCCGAGATCCGGCACGTGTTCGAGAAGCACGGGGGCAACATGGGGTCCTCGGGCGCCGTCGCATGGATGTTCGAGCGCCAGGGGATCATCCACGTCGACGCCGGCAAGATCGGCG
>QHSM01000232.1 GCA_003221595.1 Candidatus Rokuibacteriota bacterium
TGTTCCTGGTCGCAGCGTTCTGGGGCATCACCGGACACCTGCCCTATTTCCTGGTCGGGGAATTTACCAAGCTACTTGTCGCCCTCGGGAAGATCTTTGGGTACGCACGGTGAGGGAGAGGCGCACCTGGCCCCCGATCACCTGGCGCGCGTCGTCGAGCGTCGCGCCGTAGCCAGTCGTGTAACGTGGTAGAGTCATTCGGCAAACAGCGCGGAGGGGTGGCCGAGCCCGGTCGAAGGCGTCCGACTCGAAATCGGATAGGGGCCCAGAAGGTCCCTCGGGGGTTCAAATCCTCTCCCCTCCGCCAATTACTCCAGGTGTTCGCCGATCAACGATCTAGAGTCGCGGAGGGGTGACCGAGCGGCCGAAGGTGCGGCACTGGAAATGCCGTGCACGGGTAACCCCTGTGCCCCGGGTTCGAATCCCGGCCCCTCCGCCAGATTGTTCGGCTTGGCCGTGCTAGACGGGGAGTTAGCGGTGCCCTGTAACCCGCAATCCGCTTCAGCGGGGTTGAATTCCTTCTCGAGGGCGTCTCGTGTTGAATGAGCTTCACGGGGTGGCGTTGAAGGTTGGGCCCCACGCAACGAGATTCGTCGAACCCCGCCAGGCCCGGAAGGGAGCAACGGTAAGGCGACCCTCTCGTGTGCCGTGGGAGTACCTGACTGGAGCAGGCTCCGGGGAGAGATCGCAGGACGGGATGTTCGAAGGAAGGTGCACGGTCATTCTTCGATGAGCTATCAGGTTCTGGCGCGGAAGTGGCGGCCGCAGACGTTCGAGGCGGTCGTGGGTCAGGACGCGATCACGCGGACCCTCCGGAACGCGCTCGCCTCCGGCCGCATCGCTCACGCGTACCTGTTCGCCGGCCCGCGGGGCATCGGCAAGACGACCACGGCGCGCCTGCTCGCGCGCGCGCTGCTCTGCGCCCAGCGGTCCGGTCCCGAGCCGTGCGGCAAGTGTCCGGTGTGCCTCGAGGGCGCCGCCGGGACGCTCGTCGACGTGCTCGAGATCGACGGCGCCTCGAACCGCGGCATCGAGGAGATCCGCACGCTCCGCGAGAACGTGAAGTACGCGCCGGCGCGCGGGCGGTACAAGGTCTACATCATCGACGAGGTCCACCAGCTGACGGAGGCGGCGTTCAACGCGCTCCTGAAGACCCTGGAGGAGCCGCCGCCGCACATCGTGTTCGTGCTCGCCACCACCGACCCACGGGAGATTCCGGCGACGGTGCTGTCGCGGGTGCAGCGCTTCGACTTCCGCCCGATCGCGCCCGACGTGCTCCGCGCCTCGCTCGAGCACATCCTGAACGAGGAGAAGATCCCGTTCGAGCCGGCGGTGCTGCCGGTCATCGTGCGCGCCGCGGAGGGCTCGCTGCGCGACGCGCTCTCGCTGCTCGACACGGCGATCGCCTACGGCGACGGCCGCCTCGAGGCGGAGACCACCGCCACGCTGCTGGGCGCGACGGCGCCGGTGGCCGTGCGCGCGTTCGCGACGGCGGTGGTCGGTCACGACACCGCGGCGGCGCTCGAGGCGATCGACCGCGCCGCCCGTGAGGGCGAGGACCTCCTGGCGTTCACCCGCGACGTCATCGAGCTTCTGCGTCTCACCCTCGTCCTGAAGGCGGCGCCGAACGCGAAGCCCGCCGACCTCACCCACACCGAGGGCAACGAGCTGCGCAAGCTCGGCGAAGCGGCGAGCCTCGACGAGATCCTCTATGTCCTGCGCGCCTTCCTCGAGGCCGACGCGCTGATGCGCGAGTCGCCGCACCCGCGCGTCGAGCTGGAGATCGCGGCGGTGCGCGCCACGCGCCGGCCGGTGCCGCAGGCGCTCGACGACGTGCTGCGCCGGGTGGACGAGGCGCAGCGGGAGATGCGGCAGCAGGCCGTGACGCGACCGGCCGCGCCCGCCGTGCCGCCGCAGGCAAGCCTGCTGGGCGTCGAGTCGTCGGGCCTGCGCGCCGAGCCCCGGCGGCCGGCTGCGCCGGCGCCGGTCAGCGCGCCGCCCGCCCCGCGGCCCGCCGCAGCGGCTCCGGCTCCCGCGCCGGCATCGCCGGCCGCGCCGGTGTCATCGCCCGCGAAGGCGCCGTCCTCCGGGTCGGCCGCGGTCGGAGCGACGCCGGCCGACCCGGACCTGACGACGGCGTGGGAGCGGGTTGTGGAGGAAGTGATGAAGAAGAAGCCGACGCTCGGGGCGGTCCTGATGCAGGCGCGGCCGAGCGGCGTGAGCGACCGCGAGCTGACGATCGTCCTGCACGGGAATCATTTCCATCGCGAGATGCTCGCGGACGTCGCGAACCGCGATCTCGTCGTGCAGGCGGTTCGGCGCTGTGTGGCCGGCGTCGAGCGCCTCAACGTGGTATCGGGCGGCGAGAGCACGGGCGCCATCGGGACGCACCCCGCGGTGCAGGCAGCGGTCGCCGAATTTCAGGGCGAGGTCGTCGCGGTGCGACCACGCTCGCCCGAAGGAGAAGGCCAGTGAAGGGATTCGGCAACATCATGAAGGAAGCGCAGAAGCTGCAGGCGCAGATGGCGGCCATGCAGGAAGAGGTCGCGAAGCGCAAAGTGGAAGCGACCGCGGGCGGCGGCATGGTGACGGTCGAGGCGAACGGCAAGCAGGAGCTCACGGCGATCAAGATCGATCCCGAGGTGGTCAGCAAGGACGACGTGCAGATGCTCGAGGATCTGGTGCTGGCGGCGTGTAACGAGGCGCTCCGGAAATCGCGCGAGCTCGTCCAGCAGGAGCTCGGCAAGCTGACCGGCGGTCTCAAGATCCCCGGTCTCGGTATGTAGGCCTCGTTGACGTATTACCCCGAGCCCGTCGCCCGGCTGATCGAAGCTCTGCAGCGTCTCCCCGGCATCGGGCCCAAGACGGCCCAGCGGCTGACGTTCTTTCTGCTCAAGCGCCCCGTCGGCGAAGTCCGGGAGCTGGCCGAGTCGCTCGTCGGCGTGAAGGAAAAGATCGTCTCCTGCGGGACCTGCTTCAACGTGACCGACCAGGATCCCTGCCGGATCTGCGCCGACCCGGCGCGTGACGGGCGCCTTCTCTGCGTCGTCGAGGAGCCGAACGATCTGCTCGCGATGGAGCGCACGGGGGAATATCGCGGCCGCTATCACGTGCTGCAGGGCGCCCTGTCGCCGCTCGACGGCATCGGCCCGGACGATCTCAAGGTCCGCGAGCTGCTCGCGCGGCTGGAGGCGAGCGCGCCCGCCGAGGTCATCCTGGCGACAAACCCCAACGTCGAGGGCGAGGCCACAGCGCTCTACCTGGCCAAGCTCCTGCGCCCGTTCGGCGCGCGCATCACGCGCATCGCGCGCGGGCTGCCCGTCGGCGGCGACCTCGAGTACGCCGACCAGGTGACGCTCTCGAAGGCCCTCGAGGGTCGCCGCGAGATCAGCTAGCCGCGAAGTCGGTTAAAAAAGAACCGGCCCGGACCTCGCGGCCCGGGCCGGCGCCCGCACATCGCGCGGGCTCAATCACATCTTTTTAGAAATCCCCGTGAGGCATCGGCGGCGCAGCCGCTGCTTTCTCCTCCGGCAGATCGGTGATCAGCGCCTCGGTCGTCAGCAGTAGCGATGCCACCGACGCCGCGTTCTGCAGCGCCACCCGCTCGACCTTGGTCGGGTCGATGATGCCGGCCTGCATCATGTCGACGTATTCCATGCTCTCCGC
>QHSM01000233.1 GCA_003221595.1 Candidatus Rokuibacteriota bacterium
TCGTGGTCCAGGAGGCGTCGCCCGCTTTGCCGAATGCCGTGCGAATGCGCGTGGAGGCCCTCGCGTTCCTCGGCTCGTTCTTCCGCGCCGACCTCGTCGCCGACGCGACCACGGGGGCGCTCCTGCGCGCCGACCTGCCCGTCGATCTCGTCCGCCGGCTCGACATCGCCGAGAAGCGCGCGCTCGTCTGCGTCCTGCCGCGCGAGCGCATCCGGATCTACCCCGGGAGCACCATCCATCGCTGACGCGGCGGCCGCGCGCGTCGAGGAGACCGGCGCGGCGGTCAAGCCGGCGCCGAGCCGCGACGACCGGCTCATGCGCGTCTTCATCGGGGTCATCGGCCTCTATCTCGTCGTCGCGCTCGCGCTGCCGCTCGGCATCATGCTCGGCAAGAGCGTCCAGGGCCCCGGCGACGAGTTCGTCGGGCTCGCGAACTACGTCCGCTACTTCTCGACCCCGGCCCTCTTCCAGTCGGTCGGCAACAGCCTGTGGGTCTCCGTGCTCAGCACCGCGATCACGGTGCCGACGGCGTTCGTCTACGCGTACGCGCTCACGCGCTCGCGCATGCCGCTGCGCGGGCTCTTCAAGACGATCGCGCTCGTCCCGATCCTCGTCCCCTCGCTGCTGCCCGGTCTCGCCCTCGTGTACCTCTTCGGCAACCAGGGACTCGTCAGGGGGCTGCTCCTCGGGCACAGCATCTACGGGCCGATCGGCATCGTCCTGGCCGAGGTCTTCACGACGTTTCCGCACGCGCTCCTCATCATCCTGGCGGCGCTGGCCCTCGCCGACGCGCGCCTCTACGAGGCGGCGGTGGCGCTGCGGGCGTCGCGGCCGCGCATCTTCTGGACGGTGACGCTCCCCGGCGCGCGCTACGGGCTGATCAGCGCGACGTTCGTCGTGTTCACCACCGTCATCACCGACTTCGGCGCGCCCAAGGTCATCGGCGGGCAGTACAACGTGCTGGCGACCGACGTCTACAAGCAGGTGATCGGCCAGCAGAACTTTCAGATGGGTGCGGTCGTCAGCGTCATGCTCCTGGTGCCGGCGGTCTTCGCGTTCCTGGTCGATCGCGCCGTGCGCCGCCGCCAGGTGGCGCTCCTGTCGGCCCGCGCCGTGCCCTACGAGCCTCGCCGGCAGCGCGTCTTCGACCTCGCGATGCTCGGCTACTGCGTCGCGGTCGGCGCCGCCATCCTCACGATCGTCGCGGTCTCCCAGTTCGCGGCGGTGGTGAAGTTCTTTCCCTACAACCTGACCCTGACCTGGGCGCACTACGACTTCGACCAGAGGGGCGGCGGCGGCTGGGCGTCCTACTCCAACTCGATCCGCCTGGCGCTCCTGACCGGCGTCATCGGCACCGCCGTGGTGTTCGTCGGCGCCTACCTCACCGAGAAGGCCCGGGGCTTCGCGTTCGGCCGCGGCCTCTACCACTTCCTGGCGATGCTTCCCATGGCCGTGCCGGGGCTGGTGCTCGGCCTCGCGTACATCTTCTTCTTCAACGCGCCCGCGAATCCGCTCAACGTTCTTTACCGGACGATGACGATTCTCGTGATCAACACCATCGTGCACTTCTACACGGTGGGCCACCTGACCGCGCTGACGGCGCTCAGACAGATGGACCCCGAGTTCGAGACGGTGGCCGCCTCGCTCAAGCAGCCCTTCTACCGGACCTTCTGGCGCGTCACGGTGCCGGTGTGCCTGCCCACGACGCTCGACATCGCCATCTACATGTTCGTCAACGCCATGACGACCGTTTCGGGCGTCGTGTTCCTCTACGGGCCCCAGACCGAGCTGGCCTCGATCGCCGTCCTCAACATGGACGACACCGGCGAGCTCGCCTCGGCGGCGGCGATGGCGATGATGATCTTCTACACGAACGTGGGTGCCCGGATGCTGCACGCCGGGCTGGCCCGATGGCTCGAGCGGCGCACGCAGGCGTGGCGCCGCCGCTAGCAGCCGGGTCCTTGCCGAGGCCCCGGCCCGGCCGCATGGGACCTTAGTCCCAGATCGCCAGTGCGCGAAGATGAGAAAACGCGGAGATGATGCGCGGCCGCGGCGCCGGCCGCCTATAATGGGGCGCGATGTCGAGCCGGCCGCTCGAGTCTCCGCAGCTCGCCGACGCCCAGGTGCTGCTCGACCGATTGCTCACCGAGCACAAGTCCGGCTTCGCGCTCCCGCGCGAATTCCAGACCGATCCGGGACTCTACCAGCTCGACCTCGAGCGCATCTGGCGCCGCGGATGGCTTTTCGCCGGTCACAGCTGCGAGGTGAAGCGGCCGGGCGACTACGTCGTCTTCGACGTCGACACCGACTCGATCATCGTCATGCGCGGCGACGACGGAGTGATTCACGCACTCCACAACACGTGTCGCCACCGCGGCATGAAGCTCTGCGCGGCCGCCTCCGGCCACGTCGCGCGGCTCGTGTGCCCGTACCACCAGTGGTCCTACTCGCGCCACGGCACGCTGCTGACGTGCGGGGGCATGGACGCCGACGGCGACCTCGACCGCCGTGACTTCAATCTGCGCGGCGTCCACGCGCGCGAGGTCGGCGGGCTGATCTTCGTGTGTCTCGCCGACGACCCGATACCGTTCGACGGCGCCGGGCACGCGCTCGGCGCGCACCTCACGCCCCAGGGCCTCGAGCGCGCCCGGGTCGCGGCCGCGCGGAGCTACGAGGTGCGCGCGAACTGGAAGCTGGTGTGGGAGAACAACCGGGAGTGCTGGCACTGCGAGGTCGGCCATCCCCAGTACGTCCGGGCCAACTACGACACCGCGCCGATCGACGATGCCGCGCTCAAGCGGGAGATCGCGGCGCAGGCGCGGGCGACCTCGGCGCGACTCGAAGCCCACGGGCTCGTGATCGACCACCGCGAAGCCGGCATGGTGCCCTTCCCGATGCCCGAGCAGTGGTGGTCGATCAACCGCACGCCCCTGATCCCCGGCTGGGTCTCCGAGTCGATGGACGGCCGACCGGTCGCGCCGCTCATGGGCGCCTACCCGACGCACGACGTCGGCACCCTGCGCATGCGCACGATGCCGAACTTCTGGAACCAC
>QHSM01000234.1 GCA_003221595.1 Candidatus Rokuibacteriota bacterium
GTACACCTGCTGCTTCGCCGAGCACGAGGCGGGAAGCCCCTGGGCGCCGCTTCACGTCGAGCGGGGATACGAGGCGGCGACGAGCACCGTGACCGCGTTCGGCGGCGCCGCGCCCGCCAACATCATCGAGAAGAGCAAGACCGCCGTGGAGATGCTCGAGACGATCGCGCGCGCGATGGCCGTCTCCGGCTCCAACAACATGTTCATGAGCCAGGAAGCCCTGCTGGTCCTCGGTCCCGAGCATGCCGCGATCGCGGCGCGCCAGGGCTTCGACAAGGCGCGGGTGCGC
>QHSM01000235.1 GCA_003221595.1 Candidatus Rokuibacteriota bacterium
GCCGCCTGCTCCTGCCGGTAGGCCGCGCGGTCGTAATAGAAGAAGCCGTGGCCCGCGCCGGCGTAGCGATGGAACTCGAAGTTCTTGCCGTGCTTCTTCAGCTCCGCCTCGTGCTGGTCGACCTGCTCGGGCGTGGGCGACTTGTCATCGTTGCCGAAGAGCCCGAGGATCGGACACGAGAGGTCCTTGGTGAAGTCGATGGGCGCCGCCGGCTGGTTCGGCGTCAGCTCTTCCTTCGCCATGACCACGCGACCGCCCCAGCACTCGATGACCGCGTCGAGGCCCTTCAGCTTGCAGCCGGCCAGGAACGCCTGCCGGCCACCCGAGCACGTGCCGAAGATGCCGACCTTTCGGCTCACGAACGGCTGTGACCGCAGCCAGGCGTTCGCGCCGTCGAGATCGCCGAGCACCCGCGCGTCCGGGGCGCCGCCCGCCGCGCGCACCTTGGCCCCGACGTCCTCGGGGGTGCCGTGGCCGTCGCGGAAGTACAGGTTCGGCGAGATCGACACCAGGCCGTGGTGGGCAAAGCGGCGCGTGCACTCGCGGTACCACTCGTCCCAGCCCGGCGCGTGGTGGATGAGGATCATGCCGGGGAACGGGCCGGCGCCGAGCGGCCGAGCCACGTAGGCGTTGATGATGTCCCCGTTGTGCCCCCTCATGGTGACCGTCTCGGCGATCATTCCTTCGTACTGGTTCGTCTGGTACGTGTGCATAGCCGCCTTCCCTCCGTGTACGGTGTTCGGGACCATCGCGACTCGATCGCTGTCCCGCGCAATGCTGCCTCGCCGCGGGCTCGTGGTCAAGGTGCTCTCGCGCTATCATTCCCGATGAGATCGGAGGGCACGCCATGGCACACGTGAAGATCACGCCGCTCCACCCCTCGCTCGGCGCCTCGATCGAGGGTATCGACCTCGCCGAGCCGGTCGACGAGCCGACGCGGCAGACGCTGTCGCGCGCGCTCGCCGACCATCTGGCCCTGGTGTTTCGCGGGCAGTCCCTGGCCCCCAAGCAGTATCTGGCCGCCGCATCGCTGTTCGGGCCGCCGATGGAGCAGCACTATTCCCAGCACCACATGCCGGAAGCGCCGATGATCGGCCTCATCTGGCACCGCAACGGCCAGCGCCCGGCCGAGCAATGGCACACGGACCACACCAATCGGGAGCGCCCGCCGCTGGCGACGCTGCTCTACGGCGTCGAGATCCCGTCGGCGGGCGGGGGGACGAGCGTGGCGAGCATGCGCGCGGCCTACGCGGCTCTGCCGGAAGCCGAGCGCCGGCGACTGGACACGCTGAGGACGTTCAACAGCCTGGACAGCGACCATGCCGACACGCGCCAGGAAGATCGCGAGAAGTACGGCAAGCCCATCGCGCATCCCATGGTGCGCACCCATCCCGTCCACGGATCGCGCGCCGTGTACTTCCACATCTCCAAGGCCACCCATATCGACGGCATGACCCCGGAGGCGAGCCGCGCCTACATGAAGGATCTGCTCGCCCGGATGTTGTGGCGGCTGATCGTCGAGGGCGATCGCCCGCGGTAGGTCGCGCCGACGCCGGTGCCCACGCGACTGCCCTTCGCTCCGCCGCTCGCGCCCATGCTGTCGAAGGCCGCCGACGCCCTGCCGGGCGGCGACGGCTGGCAGTTCGAGCCCAAGTGGGACGGATTTCGTACCCTCGTGTTTCGCGACGGCGACGAGGTCCTGCTGCAGAGCCGCGATGAAAAGCCGATGAACCGGTATTTTCCCGAGCTCGTCGCGCCCCTCGCCGCGGCCCTGCCCGAGCGCTCGGTCGTCGACGGCGAGATCGTCATCGTCGGCGCCGCCGGCCTCGACTTCGAGGCGCTCCTGCTCCGCATCCATCCCGCCGCGTCGCGGGTGAAGCTCCTGGCCGCCGAGTCGCCGGCGTCGTTCGTGGCGTGGGATCTGCTCGCGCTCGGCGACGAGGATCTCCGCCCGCTGCCGCTCGCGCAGCGGCGCGAACGGCTCGAGCAGGCGCTGGCCGGCGCGGCCCCCCCGGTGCACCTGTCGCCGGCCACGCACGACCGCGCCGTCGCGGAGGACTGGTTCCGTCGCTTCGAGGGCGCCGGGCTCGACGGCGTCATGGCCAAGCGCCTGGACGCGCCCTACCGGGCCGGCGAGCGCACGATGCTGAAGATCAAGCACGCGCGGTCGGCGGACTGCGTCGTCGCGGGATTCCGCTGGCACAAGAACGGCGCGGGCACGATGGTCGGCTCGCTCCTGCTGGGCCTCTACGACGAGGACGGCACCCTGCACCACGTCGGCGTCACCGCGTCGTTCACCAACGCCGTCCGCAAAGCGCTCGTCGTCGAGCTGGCGCCGCTCCGGGAGAACGCGCTCGAGGGCCACCCCTGGCGCGACTGGGCGGAGGCGCAGGAGGGGGCGGAGGCCGCGGGGCAGCGTCTGCCGGGCGCGAGCAGCCGCTGGAACCGCGGCAAGGACC